>DAOSBX010000016.1 GCA_035361075.1 Candidatus Hydrogenedens sp.
TGTGTATAATTTATATAAAAACCCCTCACTCCTCTTGTTCAGAGGTCTCATATATCAATGTATCGCAAAACTGCCATATTACTCGCTCAAAAAAATAGTCTCCAAAAGGAATATGATTCTCCCACAGAACTAAAAAATGAGGATGGCGAATTTATTACCTTATCAGGAATTGTAAATGAATATAGAAAATTAGACAAGAAAAAACAATTACTTGAAAAAAGAGTTGCTGTTATTCAGGAAATATTAAGCGACCGTATTATCTGGTCTGAAAATCTTTTCCAGCTTGCGAATTTAACCCCTGAGAACGTTTGGTACGATCGTATACGTGTAACATTTCAAACATTTCGCGAAAAAGTTATAAAGACCGACCCCAAAACGGGCAAACCTATCCTTGACCCTAAAACAAAAGAACCTCTATCAGAACAAAAAAATGTAAAAAAACCTATTCTTGAGATTACTGGTTATGTTATCAGTGGAGAACAAGGTGAACGACAAATTTCTCCACTCATAGAAAACACAACAGACCCACAAAAAGCACCCGATTTTGTAAAACAGTTTTCATTATTGCGTCCCAAAATTGAAGATACTGAATTTAATGGATTTGCTGTTCGTAAATTTACTCTTGAATATTTAATCGAAACAACACCAGGAGTATAGAATGATAGACCTATTTCGAGGCAAAATAACGTTAAAAGACTGGGCGGTATTAGGTATAGCCATTGCCATAGTCATTGGACTGAGTATTGGTGCATATCTCTTTCTATTTATCCCACAACAAAATAAAATTACTACAATACAAAATGAAATCAAAGATTTAGAAAAGAAAATTAGGGATGCGAAAGAGACAGTCAAAAACTATGACAAATTACAAAATCAAGCCAAAAAAATGGATAATTTAGTTACCCTGTTTAATGAACGACTGCCCGAAAAGCGAGAAGTCCCGAAACTTATGAAACAATTTGAAAATATGGGAGATAGTTTAGGATTAAAAACACAACTTACACCGTTACCAACAACGGTTGATGCATCCAAAGAAGTCATCCCTTATCAGGTTGTTGCTAAAGGCTCATTCCATCAAATAGTGGCATTTATAAATTTATTAGAAAAAGACCAACGATACCTAAAAATTTCCGACCTTGATATTGGACCCGAAAAAGAAGGTATTTGTGAAGCAAAATTTGTGCTAAGCACATTTCGTTTTGTTGAACAAGAAGATAAAGGAACCCAAGAACAGAAGAAGTCATAAATATGCAAAACAGACAACAAATTATTATTGCTGGTGTATTACTTGTGGCACTCATAGGTGTACTCTTTTATCAATTTGTATTGAATAAACCAAAGCCACCAACCACATCTACAACCCCAACCACATCACAAACAAAAACAGAATCAACTCCTGTTACCACACAGCAAAAAACCACAATTACAGGAGAAATTAATCCGTCAATACAGACATTAGAACAAGATGTTGATAAAGTTATCGAAGATTTATTATCTGCTATTAGAATAGTTCAATTTGATTATCAACAAACTCCTCCATTAAGAAATCCTATGACACCTTTAGTAGGGGTGATAAAGAAATCAATATTTGAATCTGAAGTTCCTATACCTTCATCAGAAGTGACTCCAGGTCAAGTATTAAACAAAAAAATCTCTGCAATTATCTGGGATGAGTATCAACCTTTAGCCATCATCGATGGAAAAATAGTTCCTGAAGGTTATACATTCCCAGACAGAATACAGGTGTTTAGTATTGAACCAAACCGGATACTTTTCAAACTGGAAGACACTATTTTCCCAGTAAGATTAAAGGAGCAATAACATGCAAAAAAGGCTTTTCTATTCACCAAATTGTCAAAAAATTATTATTCATTACCATTTTAGAAATAAGATAAAATTGGTAAGTATTCTTTTCTGCATTTTACTCTTAAATATATTATCTTATTCACAAAATAATTATGCTAACTATATCTATTGGGTTGAACAGGATAATAGTTCAATATTTAAGATTAGCCCAAATACAGATATATCGTATTTTATATCTGAAAATAAAGAGGCAAATGAAATTAAACTTAAACTCATTTTCCCTGAAAAAACAGATATAACAAACATAACTAATGAAATACTTTCTCATACACCCAATTCAGTTCGCGCTACATGTACTAATGTTGATTCTGAAAGTTTAGAATATACATTTACCTGTCAAAACACACAAAGTTATGAAATCCAAAAAGGGGAAACAGGATTATCTATAATTTTCAAAAAAGATCACAATCCAAACACAGAAACACACACTGATATTAATCGTGTAATTGAAGATATCCAGCTCCTAATAGCAAAAAATAAACCTCTACAAGATGAAAAGTTGAACACACTCAACAATACTATTTCAAAATTAAGAGTAGAAAATGAATTAAAACTATCAAAGCAGGTCTCCCCTGCCCTTCTTCTACATGAACCACAACAAGCATTTGCTCAAGATACAGATGTAACAGGAACCCAATCACTTTCAGTAGGAAATGTAGGGAACCCCGAGAGAAAAATAGAAATCCGTGAAGCAGAAGCTGTTGAAGAACAGAAACCTGCCCCAGCACAAGAGCAAGAAGAACCTGAAGTAAAAAATGCCACAGAAGAAGAACAGAAAGAAGAGACCCCAAAACAGGAACAAAAAACAGAAGAAGCCAAACCTGAAGAAGAATCTGTTACACCTCCAATGCCCAGAGAGGAAGCTCCCAAACAATCCATAGACACTACTGCTCAAATTACACGGGAATTAAGACAGTTAGAGTCTGCGGAAGAGGACACAACTAATCAAATTGTCTCGATAGAACAAAAAGAAAAACCATCACAAGAAATAGCAAAAACACCGGAAACAAAACCTATAGAAGAAAAATCTTTGTCCGCTGAAGATGTGAAAATAAAGCCATCGCCTAAGGGATTAGATACGATTACGGACTTTCAATGCGAAGAAATGCCATTATCAAAATTGGTTCCTCTTTTAGCCTATAAGGCTGGTATTAACGTAATTGCAGGTACCGACCTTAAAGGAAATGTTACAATGAGCCTTAAACAGGTAACCCTTCGCAAAGCAATCGAAGCGGCTCTTAGAATGAATGGATTAGGATTACTTCAAGAAGAAAATATTTATAGAATTGTACCTTATGAAGATGCTATCGCAGGAGACAGAAGTACAACTATCGTTCGTTTACAAAATGCAAAAGCAACAGAAATAAAAAAAGTATTAGATGAAATATCCAAAGGTACAAAATGGAGTGAATTTATAACAATTAGTGCTAATGATACTACCAATGTTGTTATTGTTTCTGGTCCTGAAGAACATATTCAGGGACTTGCTCAAATGGCAAAAGAATTAGATATAGAAAAACCAGTTATCCCAACACAAACTGTTACCATTAAACTTAATTATGCTGACCCAGAAGAGTTAGCGAAATCCCTCCAAAAAATCCTTACTCCCAAAACGGGAAATGTATCTGCTGACCCAAGAGCAAGAAATATCATTGTAACAGATATTCCTGTTGTTATCGAACAAGTAAAGGAAATTGTAAAAGACCTTGATATGCCTGTCAAACAAGTTCTCATCGACACAATGGTTGTCGATGCTACACTAAATGATGAAGCACAAACAGGTATTGATTGGCTTTTAAAATCAGTTAGAGACCAAAGTTGGCGTGACTTCGTAATGTATGGTCCTGAAGGTCGTAAAATAGGAAATCTACAACAACTTGATTTAGCTGGTACTGCAACCACAAGTGACATGATAGGAAATTTAACCTTTAATATTTTAACAAACGAAATTGATTGGAAAGGCGTGATAAAGGCACAAATCCAGAACAGAAATGGTCACCTCATCTCAAATCCTGTTGTTGCAACAATTGAAAATAAACCTGCAACTATTACTATATCTCAGGAAATACCATACATTGACCTATCACAAACAAGTCAGGGTGGTGCTTTAACAAATACCCGATTCAAACAGATAGGAACTGTACTTGAAGTGACACCACGTGTTACTCATGATAACCACGTCATAGTGGATATAAAGGGTAAAGAAAGTACAATTGTCGGCGAATTTAATGGTGTACCGATTGAAGATCTGAGACAGGTCTCAAGTACACTCCATATTAATAGCGGACAAACCATATTTGTGGGGGGATTAAGAAAACGAAATGATAGTACAACTGTACAAAAAATGCCTATTCTCGGTGATATTCCCGTCCTGAATGTGGTCTTCAGAACAAATCAAAGAAAAGCACAAATCAATGAACTACTCATTTTCTTGACATGTTCGGTTTTAGAACAAGAATTGCCAGAATTAACACCTGAACAAAAAGAGACGTATGACGGTGCAAAAGAAGCCCCTATGAACGCCAATATTGGCAAATATATAGGCAACGACATTATACGACCCAACGAGTCATCAATCCCACCATATAAATGGAAGAGGGTTAAAAAAGAACAATAATTTCCTAATTAAAGTTTCCTGTTACTGTAATATAAAAAAGCCTATTTTTGTTCTCACCAATCAATAATTTTCACAAATAAGTTCAAGTAATTTGACGTCCAGTATTAAAGTAAAATTGAAACAAGTTTATTTGATATTATATAATTTATTGTATTTATTGAATATTAACTAAAAAGGGCACATTTCTTCTATGGAAACTATTCATCTTTATAACTTCAATCCTACATTAAAACTCTTTTTATTAATGAGAAAAAAGTCAGACTTAAAAAGTCTTTTAAAACCACCTCCTATTCAGATTTATGCATCACAATTAAATCTTTCAATAGCAAAATTGGATAAGTATTTGAAATTATTTGACTTACCTTCATCAGACTTTTTACCAATAAGTTATCCGTTTATTTTAACAATGCCTATGCAAATACAATTATTTAGCCATCCTTCCATACTTATTAATCCATTAGGTTTCCTTCATGTTAGTAATCATATAACATTAAATAAACCTATCCCTAAAGATAGTGTTATGGAAGCCTTTTGTTATATAGATTCCACCCAATTAGCAAAAAAAGGTATTGAAATCACGGTAAAAATAGTAATTAAAGTAAATTCCGAACCATCATGGGAATGTAAAAGCACCTATCTTAAATTTTCGAAAAAATATAGAGATGAAGCGGGCAATGGAAAGAAACTATTTTCTTTTGAATCGTATGATAAATATGATGAAGAACATCATTGGTATGTATCGAGAAAAGACGCATTTTCATATGCTCGTGTCTCTGGAGATTACAATTTAATCCATCTTTCTAAAATATTTGCCCGTATTACAGGATTACCCAAACCTATTATTCATGGGATGTTTTCAATTGGAAAGTGTCTCCATTATTTAAAATTAAATAGTCCAGATAAATTGCATTTTTACCATATATTCAAAGGACCTATTCCCTTAAATTCTAACTGCATTCTATGTATAAAGAACCTTCCACATGGTAAAAGATTTGACTTGTTTGCCGAAAACAATCCACGTCCCTGCATTCAAGGAATATTATCAGAATCCCCACTCGAATAGTAAAATCTTATCTCATAATTTCTCTTTTACAAATTTAAAAAATTAAAGGCACAGGAAAATGTTTCCTGTGCCTGACTTTATCTCAACCAATATTTTTTACTATATGAACAACGGGGCTAACACCAAAGCAATAACGCACATTAACTTAATCAAAATATTAATAGAAGGTCCGGCAGTGTCTTTTAATGGGTCACCATAAGTATCACCGACAACTGCTGCTTTATGTGCTTCAGAACCTTTACCACCGAAATGACCTTCTTCGATGTATTTCTTTGCGTTATCCATGGCGCCACCACTGTTTGCCATTTGAATACCTAACATCACACCCGTTGTAATAGCACCGACAAGGAAACCTGCCAGAGCAGGGGCTCCTAAACCGAATCCAATAACAACAGGGATTACAATGGCTAAAATACCGGGGACCATCATACCTTTAATAGCGGACTGTGTAGCAATATCTACACATTTCTTGCTATCAGGCATAACATCTTCTTTACCTTCTTTTAGTCCCGGTATTTCTTTAAATTGCCGTCTTACTTCAGCGATTATCGCATAAGCATTTTTACTTACAGCCCCGAATAATAACGAGCAAAAGACGAAAGGTATCATACCTCCAATCAAGCATCCTGCAAGGATTTTCGGGTCAATCAAGGATACTTTTGAAGGGTCTAATTTAGCAGATAACATAAACGCACTTAATAAACCAATAGCTGCAAATGCAGCACTACCAATAGCGAAACCTTTCCCGATAGCGGCTGTAGTATTTCCGACAGCATCTAAGTTATCTGTAATTTTACGGACACTGGGGTCAAGGCCTGACATTTCCGCAATACCACCTGCATTGTCTGCGATGGGTCCATAAGCATCTACGGATAAAACCATTCCTGTTGTTGCAAGCATACCTAAGGAAGCAAGGGCTACACCATACATACCACCCACTTTGTATGCAAGGATAACAGCAAGAGCAAGAACAACCGTAGGAATAGCAGTGCTTAACATACCTATAGAAGTTCCACCGACCACTGCAACAGCCGGACCAGATTGTGCTTCTTCTGCTAATTTCTGGACAGGTTTATATTTCCCAGAGGTAAAATATTCACTTGTAAATCCAACAATAACTCCTGAAATAATACCGAGAATACACGCTATTGGAGGTCCCCACCATTGATATGAAGTTCCATCTAATGTAAATTTTGTTCCAATCATATAACCCAATAAAAGAACACCGATAATTGTAAGTCCAGCACTTACATAGGTTCCCCACATCAAGGCACTTTGAGGGTCATTTTTAGCAAAGAATTTAACATAAAACACACCTATAACAGAGGCAACAATACCAACTGCTGCGGTAAGGAATGGGAACGAAGTAACATACATCGATTCACTCGCAGAGGCTTTAATAGTAATTATACTTGCTACCGCTAAACTCGCAATGATTGATTCAACATACGATTCTAATAAGTCGGCACCCAAACCGGCAACATCGCCTACATTATCACCCACATTATCTGCGATAACCGCAGGATTACGTGGGTCATCTTCAGGAATACCTGCTTCTACTTTACCGACAAGGTCAGCACCCATATCCGCACCTTTGGTATAAATACCACCACCAGACCGTGCAAAAAGTGCTACTAATGAGGCACCCATTGCATATCCATTAACAATTTGTGCTTGTCCATTAAATAATTTGTAAACGACAACTAAAAGAAAGGTCGCAATCCCAACTACACCTAATCCCATAACGGAACCACCACTGACAGCCACATCAATAGCCGCTTTTACGCCACCGGCACGAGCCGCTTCTGTGGTTCTGGCATTGGAACGGGTAGCAATAAACATACCTAAGAAACCCGCCATTGCACTGGCTACCGCACCTATGATAAATGCGATAGAAGTTTTCCACCCTAATGGCAAATCGGGTCTCATCTCACCCACAATGGCAATTAATACCGCTATTATCAACACAGTAGCCATCACATAGCGATATTCGCGTAACAGGAAAGCGAGGGCACCTTCCTGAACCGCTTTTGAAATTCGCGCCATTTTTTCATTGCCCTGTGATTTTGTCAGTACATACTGAATCATATAGGCAACGACTAACAATGCAAGAACTGACGCCGCTCCTGCAATTTTTAAATAACCTAATCCCATCATACAATATACTCCTTTCATCGTTTGTGTTTTTGTTTATACTTTATCTACGTTCTTTAAAAGACTTTCCTACTTTATCTCTATATTTTTCTTCATCCTTTTTTATTACTTTTTTATTATTTAGTGTCATTTGGTAAAGAGCCATCGCATTCTGGGCTGCATTATGAGATGCTATCTTCTTTGACTTACCTTCTCCAAAAGCAATCGGCTCATTATTTATAAAAACAACGACCTTAAATAATTTCTGATGTTCGGGTCCTTCTTCTTCAATAACCCTGTATTCAGGATTAGAAAAGTGATATTTATGACAGAATTCTTGAAGAACCGTTTTTGAATCTTTCTGCACCTCCAAAACCTTTTCTAACTGACTACGAAAAATTTTGTAAATAAACTTTTTAACCCGTGCCCAGCCTTGATCAATATATAAAGCTCCAACAAATGCCTCTAATGCATCTTCAAGGATAGAATCCTTATTTCTCCCACCTGAAGATTCTTCTCCCTTACTCATCAGGATAATATCCGAAAGTTTAATCTCTCTGGCTATATTACTTAAGGATTGACTTTTAATAATTGCAGTGTGCATCAAAGTCAATTCACCAGGAGATGAATTGGGTTTTAGTTTATAAATATATTCTGCAATTGCTAATCCCAAAACGGCATCACCTAAAAATTCTAATGATTCAAACATACATCTACCTGATAGATTTTTATTTGCATATAAAGAACTATGTGTAAGTGCCATCTTAAATAAGTTTACATCCTTGGGTTTGAATCTCAATTTTCTTGCCCAAGATAAAAATAAAGATTCCCAATTACCCTCGTTCTCTATTTCCATAATATTAATACTTATGAGATTAAAAACATAACTTCTATATTTTATCAGATTTAGATACACATATCCAACTTGGAAAACGAATACAAAATAAAATTGCCTGTGAATATCTATTCACAGGCAATTTACTTAACGTAAGATATATAACTTTTACTTCATTCTGGATTGAACATATCTAATCGCATCACCTACTGTAATAATCTGATTAGCATCATCATCCAATTGGATGTTAAATTCTTCTTCCAGTGTCATTAATAATTCAGTCAAATCGAGCGAATCCGCTCCAAGGTCTTCTATGAAACGCGCCTCATCCGTGACCTCGTCAAGTGAACGGTTCAAACGGTTGGCGATAATTTCCTTTATCTTACCAATCAAAATAGTTGTATCCGCCATCCTTACACCTCCTTTCATACTCTTTTAAGTTAAATAGGTTTAATCATAAATGCCCGTAACTATTCTAACATGGATATATGTTAAATGTCAAACATTTTAGTTTCTAACAATAATAATATTCATCACCTATTTGAACCTCAAATAAACAAAAAGGTTTCATTAAAATTCTGCTGATTGCTCGTTATTTTGTGTTATAACCGACTCTTATAAAACAATTAGGAGAGAGAGGTTGCATATTCACTTATTATTTAGTATTATTGTAATAACAAATTTAATTTAAACCCTCAAAAAATAAGGAGAATTTTATGAGCAATTTCAAATTAGGGTTTATCGGTGCAGGTTTTATTGCCCGTTTTCAGACAAAAGCATTACAAAGCGTTCGCGATGTTGAACTTGCTGGAGTTTATGCATTAAAAGGTGCCTCTGAACTTTCTACATTATCAAAAAGACTCGGAGTCGGAGATTGTAAAGTATATAAAAATATAAAAGACCTCTGCTTTAATGCAGATGCGGTGGCTATTTTTGCCCCCAATTTTGCAAGGTTAGAAATTATGGGCAACATTGCCGAAGCTGTAAAAGCGGGCGCACCCATTAAAGGAATTATCTGCGAAAAACCATTAGGAAGAACGGTCAAAGAGGCTGTGGAGTTAGTATCTATTGCTAAATCAACCAAATTACCGACTGCTTACTTTGAAAATCAACTACATATGAAAGCAATCCGTAGTCAAAAATCACAATTAGCCCATGTAGAATCTGTAATGGGACCTATTGCCTTAGCACGTTCATCTGAAGAACATTCTGGACCTCATGAAGGATGGTTCTGGGACCCAACAAGACAGGGTGGTGGTGTCCTTTGTGATATGGGTTGTCACAGCATTGCTTGCTGTTGGTATGTTTTAACACCTCAAGGAAAACCTGTTACATATCTTAAACCCATTAGCGTCTCCGCAGAGGTAGGTTTACTTAAATGGGGTTTGCCTTATTGGCGTAAACAATTACTAAAAAAGACAGGCGTTGATTACAGCAAAACACCTGGCGAAGATTTTGCAACAGGCATTATTACCTTCCAAAATCCAAAAACAGGTCAATTAGTTAAAGGGCAATTTACGAATTCCTGGATGTATGACAAACAAGGGTTAAGACTTATGATGGACGGTTTAGGTCCAGGATATGCTTTTGAATTTAATTCACAAATGTCATCTTTGCAAGTATTCATTGGAGACTCTGCAGCAGAAGCAGTGGCAGATGCAGAATCAGCCCTTGAAAAATCCACTGCAAGCCGAGGCCTATTAATTGTAGAACCCAATGAACCCGACTTATACGGATATGTAGACGAAATTTGTGACGCTGTAAATGCATTTCAAAAAGGAAAGGACGCCTTCTTAAATTTCGAGTATGGATTAGAAATAACTAAGCTTTGCCAAGCGGCCTATATGTCTGCAGAACAAAAACGAGTCATCGACCTTACAGATAAAAATACCCAAAAAGACCTACAAAATTACGTCTCACTTATCGCACAGGGAAAAGGTAAAGAAGTGTTACCTATCATTGATTAAAATATTTCTTATTTAATCACTAACTCTAAAAATAATAATTTAAAAAATTATCGATATAAGACATCAACATACAACCCAATAAGTAATAGAAGATTTACATTTTTTTGTGTTCATTCGTTTGTTACGAATAAAGCTATATATCCAAAGTTTACAAATGTTTTTAACATTGATAAACAAATCGTAGTTTAGTTCCATATATTCCTAAAATCCTTACAAAGATGTAATTTAAACTACAAATAAAAACAGGCATTCAACAGTGAGGATGTATCTATTTAATAGTTGAAATGTTAAGAAATTGATTGTTTATAATATAACTGTTAGGTGTCAAACTATTGTTAATTTATAAAGGATATGTTATGGTCAAGGCACGTACGGGAAAAGTGAATATCATATTATGTCTTGGTGCACGGTTTATATTGTGGTGTTTAGGTTGGAAAGCTCAAGGTCCTCCACCTCCCTATCCAAAATATGTCGCTATTTTTGCACCACATACATCAAATTGGGATGGTATTGTAGGAATTTTGTGCACATTTGCGTTACGAGTTCGTGGCAACTGGTTAGGAAAAGGTTCCCTGTTTAAAGGTGTATTTGGATGGTTTCTTAAAAAAATAGGTGGAATTCCTGTTGAACGTTCTTCTCCTCATCGGCTGGTAGAGGTTGCAGTAGAATTGTTTAATAACAATGATAATTTTGTTTTAGGTATTGCACCAGAAGGAACCCGTTTTTTTAGTGACCATTGGAAAAGTGGATTTTATCAAATAGCATACCAGGCAAAGGTTCCTATTGTATTAGGCTTCTGGGATTACCGAACAAAACGAGTAGGAAATTCTGGCATTGCATTCATTCCAACAGGAAACGTTGAAGAAGACCTAAAAATTATCCGCGAGACATATGACAAATTTCTTCCTAAATATCCAGAACATCGAAGTATTATTCAATTCAAAGACATTTCAAAAGATAAGCCAAAAGAAACGTAGTCTTATTTTCCACAAACTAAAAACTCAATAAAAACTTGTAAAATTAGTTATAAATTTGTAATATTATTACTCTGTAAAACCAATTTTAATTAAAAGGAATCAGATTATGAGTGTGACCACCTGCCCTTTTTGCAATACTGATTCACAGAAACTTAATACGGACAGTATAAAAGCATCTCTTTATTTAAGGGCTATATTTCCTGGCTTATCTGACCTTGTTAATCTCGACAGTAAAGCAAAAGAGATTATTGCCAATGCAAATCAAAAAATTTTATTTTCCCTTCGTACCGGTGAAAAGGCATTTTTAAAAATTAAAGATGGGACTGTAACATATTCACCCGAGAAAGATGAGAGTCCGACCATTCATCTCCTCCTTCTCAATCCGACGCATGCAGTTCAAGTTTTTGAACAGGGTAAAATACCTATTCCCTTAAAAGGTTTCACCCATATTTCATTTCTCAAAAAGGGCTTTGATGCTCTAACAAAAAGATTAGAATATTATCTAAAAAGTGGACAAAATTATTCAGAAGAGGAACGGAAAATATATGCGATACTTCAATTAAAAACCGCATTAAGAGCAGCAGAAGTTCTTGCTGAAAAAGATGACATTTCAAAGAAAATTCTTGCAGGCACTCCCGCAGGGATACTTAAAATTTCCATTGAAAGTATTGGTTTTTCTGCTTATTTTGGATATATTCAAGGTCGCTGGCAATTTATAGATGAAATATCTCCTCAAGGAGTTACATCAACATTAAGTTTAAACGACTTAGAGACTGCCGAGCTTCTACTCAACAACAAATTAGACACCTTTGCAGGATTAGGTCTTGGAAAGATTCATATTTCAGGGATAATCCCAATTATTGACAATGTTGGTCTTGTATTAGGAAGAATCACAGAATACATTTCATAGATGGATAAGGAGCCTGATTTATGCAAGTATATGAATATCATCAAAATCAAACGTGGTTTGAACGAGCAGTTCGTGTTATTCCATGCGGTGTTTATGGGCATTTCAGCCCTGCACCCTGTGTTCCCACCAATGCCTATCCCTTTTTTAGTACGAAAGCTGATGGCTGTCGTTTTTGGGACGTAGATGGAAATGAATTTATTGATTATATGTGTGCTTATGGTCCTATGATTCTTGGCTACCACAACCCCGTAGTAGACGAGGCATTCATTAACCAATTAAAGCAAGCAGATGTAAATAGTATTGCCTCAACCAAAATGGTCGAGTTAGCCGAACTTTTGGTTGATTTAATACCCGTTGCAGATTGGGCATTCTTTGCCAAGAATGGTGCGGATGTAACAAACTATGCTGTAATGATAGCACGTGCTGCTACTGGTAGAAAGAAAATCATTGCTATTAAAGGTGGCTACCACGGAACCGCACCATGGATGCAAGGCATAGGACATCCTGGCGTTACGGAGGAAGATGTGGCAAATGTGATTCGTATTCCATGGAATGATATTAAAGCGTTGGAGCAGGTATTAGAAGAAAATTATGGTCAAGTGGCAGGTTTTATATCATCTCCTTATCATCACCCAGTTTTTGCGGATAATGAATATCCTGCAGAAGGATATTGGTCTGCTGTACAAAATCTACTCCGAAAACATGGTGTTATTCTAATATGTGATGATGTTCGGGCAGGTTTCCGTCTCCATTTAGGAGGTTCCAATGAATTTTTCAAATTTAAGCCCGACCTTATCTGTTTCTGCAAAGCCATCGCAAATGGCTATCCTATCTCCGCATTGGTCGGCAAAGAAGAACTAAGGGTTACCGCATCCAAAGTCTTTCATACAGGTAGTTACTGGTATTCTGCGGCATATATGTCGGCAGCTATTGCTAATTTACAAGAGTTAAAACGATTGAATACACCAGAACATTTGTATAACCTCGGTGTAAAATTTAATGATGGTTTGATTAAAATAGCAAAAGACCATGGCTTTAACTTAAAAGTTACTGGGCATCCTGCAATGGCATATTATCGCATAACAGATGACCCAACATTTCAACTTCACCAAAAATGGTGTGCAGAATGCACGAAACGAGGTGCCTTCTTTACATCTCATCACAATTGGTTCTTATCTATGGCTCATACTGAAAGTGATATTCAAAAGACATGGGAAATTTGTGATGACGCTTTCAAATCCATAAAATCATCTATGTAAAATAAACCATAAATAATAAGGAGTTGTAATCTATGCCTTTATCGGAACATGAACATAATGAACTACGTAAGATTGCAAAAAAAATTAGAAAAGATATTGTAGATGTCACACACTGGTCGGGTGGCTCTCATATTGGTGGGTCTTTAAGTATGGTTGATTTTATGGTGGTATTATATTGGAAATATCTCCGTATTGACCCTAAAAATCCGAATTGGGAAGACCGGGATCGCTTGGTTCTAAGCAAAGGGCATGGTGGTGTTGGCCATGCAGTTATTTTAGCGAATCGTGGTTACTTTGATTTTGAACTTCTTAAAGAATTTAACCAATTTGGTTCCCCTTTTGGTATGCATTTGGATTCTAAAAAAGCCATTGGTGTTGAGGCTTCTACGGGCTCTATGGGACATGGTCTTTCACAGGCGTTAGGGATGGCATTAGGAGCAAAGGTATTGAAAAAAGATTGGAGAATATATGCAGTTTTAGGTGATGGTGAATGCAATGAAGGTTCCATCTGGGAAGCGGCAATGGCTGGAAATCACTATAAAGTAAATAATCTTATTGCATTTTTAGACCGCAATCACATGATGATTGATGGACCTACCGAATCTGTAATGAGTTTAGAGCCGTTAGATAAAAAATGGGAAGCCTTTGGGTGGTTTACTCAAGTCATAGATGGGCATAATATGCCTCAAATTTGTGAAGCCATCGATAAAGCACTCGCCTATACTAATGGCCCATCAATGATTATTTGCGATACTGTCAAAGGCAAAGGTGTAGATTTTATGGAAAACAACCCTGCATGGCACTATGGTGGCTTGAATGCGGAGTTGGCAGAAAAAGCCAAAGCGTCAATAGATAAAATGTATGAAGATTTAACATAAACATAACCTTAACATGATAGGAGAAAAACGATGAGCCCTGTGGGAGGACTTACATGGACAGTATATGATGCGGATAAAATGACCCAAGCAGAAACATATGGACTTATTTTGAGTGAGTTAGGCAAAATTAATCCTAAAATTGTAGGCTTGTCCGCAGATCTGGCAAAGTCGACCAAAATAGGCAAATTTGGAGAAAAGTTTCCAGACCGATTTTTCAACTTAGGTATAGCAGAGCAAAACATGTTTGGCGTAGCAGCAGGTTTGGCAAAAGTGGGGTTATTACCTTTTGTCTCTACATTCTCAGTATTTGCCTCGATGCGTGCGGTAGAATTTCTCAGAACCGACGTCTGCTACCAAAATTTGAATGTCAAAATCATTGCTACTCATGGAGGTACCTCTTTTGGCTCTGCTGGTACAACCCACCATTCCATTGAAGACCTTTCAATTATTCGTGCGATTCCCAATATACAATTAATTGTTCCTGCGGATGCGGTCGAAACTGCTTTAGCGGTACAAGCCTGTGTAGAAGTGGAAGGACCTGTTTATATACGTATTGGTCGTAGTTTTGAACCTCGTGTATACGAAACAGACCAATATGGTTTCACCATTGGCAAAGCGGTAGAAATGGCATCAGGAACAGACGTAACAGTTATCGCCTGTGGTGCGGTAGTTTATCATGCAGTGGAAGCGGCTAAAATATTAGGACGTGAAGATGGAATTTCAGTTCGAGTCCTCAATATGCACACCATAAAGCCAATTGACCGCGAAGCTATTATTAAAGCGATAACTGAGACACGACGAATTGTAACATTTGAAGACCACAATGTAATTGGAGGTTTAGGTAGTGCGGTAGCCGAAGTTATTGCAGAAAGTGGGAAAGCTTGTGCCTTTACCAAGGTTGGCATACCTGACCAATTTACACCCCATGGTTATCCAGAAGATTTGATGCATTACTATAAAATTGATACAGATGGTATTGTAGAAAAAGTAAGAGAATTATTGGGCAAAGAATTTGAAAAAGAAGAGGACTGGGAGGACGAATACTAATGACCACGAATGAAAAAGAACTGCTGATTTCTCAGATTATCTTTCGTGCTGTTTTACCCGTGATTAAGGTTCTATTAGAAGACCATCCTACGTTCCGTAAACGTTTTGAAAATATTCAGGGAACGGTACAGTTTACAGCACAAAATGGCAACCAGAAAATTGGTGCTCATATTAAATTTGATAATCTTGATTTTCAAGTAATTCAGGAGATAATAGATAATCCTGATATTACATTCCATTTCTCTTCTCTCAAAAAAATGATAAATTTTTTTACAGGGAAATTAGTATTACCCAAAATAAAAGGTTTAAAAAACGTCTCTTTACTTTGGAGAGTATTTAGCGTATTGTTAGCCATGAAACTTCTTATGCCCGATGCAAAACCTAAAAATGAGATAGATAAAAAAGTAAAGGTAAAAATGACGTTGTATATGGTATCAACTGCATTAAGTCAATTGAATAAAGCGGGCGACCCAGATATGGTAAAATGGACATCCAAACAACCCGAACGGATCTACCAATGGTCTGTAGATAATGAAGATATAGCATGCTGGTTAAAGATTAAGGCAGGCCAAACGAAAGCAGGTAGAGGTATGTATACATTACGAAAACCTTTTGTGCATATGCGATTCCCTGATATTGATTCCGCTTTGCCTGTTTTGACAAATTCTATAGATACGGTACAAGCAATGGCACAAGGCTTAGTTATCACAGAGGGGTCGCCAGAATACGCAGCCAAATTAGGGGATTTTATGTTAAAAATAGCCGAACTCCTTACATAAAACACTTGATTATTAAAAGACAAATCACATACTCCGTATTATTCCCCTCTTTTTCAAGTTGTAAATTTATCTAAAAAAACACTACTATAAATACACTTTTTTATCAAAAGATGTAATTAAACATAATAAAGTCTCATGAAAGAAAATGCAGTAACATTAAAATTAGCACTCCTACCCTGTATTTTATTGATTGTCCTTTTGGTAATTAACGTCTGGCTGTTTGGAGATGAAGCCACTTCAGGTCCCTGTCAAGTAGCCTTGCTAATTTCCTCTATCATAGGAGGAATTATTGGACATACAAAATTAGGTTTATCCTATCGAGACATCGAAAAAAAGGCAATTCACTCTATCGTACTGGCAATGGAGGCAATCATTATTCTATTAATTGTCGGGGCAACTATTGCATTATGGATACAGGGAGGTATTGTACCCACGGTCATTTACTATGGAGTAAAAATACTTACGACAAAATCGTTCCCTATTGTGGCGTGTATCATTTGTTCTATTGTCTCTTTAGCAATTGGTAGTAGTTGGTCTACGATGGGAACTATAGGTGTGGCGCTAATGGGGATTGGCAAGGCTTTAGGATATTCCGAACCACTAATCGCAGGGGCAATCATTTCAGGTGCTTACCTCGGAGATAAGATGTCTCCCCTATCTGACACGACCAATCTTGCGCCAGCAGTAAGTGGGACAAATCTTTTTGTACACGTAAAGAATATGTTAAATACAACGGTTCCTTCTTATATCATCACTTTAATTGTTTTTTTAGTTATTGGCTTACTTTATAATGCAGGTAATCAAGATATACATCAAACAGATGCTATCATCAAAGGATTGGAGCAAAATTTTACAATTCACTGGGCATTCTTTGCAGTCCCTATTACGGTTATTTTTTTAGCGATGAGAAAAACCCCAGCCATACCTGCGTTAACTATAGGTTGTATTTTAGGTGGAATTTTATCATTTATTTTCCAAAATGGCACACCTAAAGAGTTATCACAACTTCCCATCTTCGTATCCCAGAACTATCAGAGAATTATTCATGTTGCCTATCATGGATATGTCTTACAAAGTGGTATTCCCGTATTAGATGACTTATTATCCACAGGGGGTATGGAAAAGATGTTTTCAACCATTTCCTTAATTATTATGGCAATGCTTTTTGGAGGTGTTATGGAGGCAACAGGAATGCTCCAGAAAATAGCCGAGACCATGTTACACTATGTGCATTCCGCAGGGCAATTAATGGCATCTACCGTTGTAACCTGTGTTATTTTCAATGTCTTTGCTGCAGAGCAGTATTTAGCCATAATCATTCCGGGGCGTATGTTTCGTGCCTCCTATGTGGCAAGGGATTTGGATATGCGTAATTTATCACGTGTATTGGAGGATGGTGCAACAGTTACATCTGTATTAGTTCCTTGGAACACATGTGGAGCCTTCGCAAGTTCTGTATTGGGCGTTTCAACCTTTCACTACCTTCCCTTTTGCTTCTTCAACTGGATTACACCTTTAATATCTATTTTTATGTCCTTAATCAATTATAATATTATTCCTGCAAAACCACAGGAAAAAGAAGATATAAATGCACAATCAACAAACCAACAATCCTAATTAAATATGAAAACAGAAGCAGGAATAAGTTTATCAGAAATATATGAACCTATTCAGAGTCCAATAAAAAAAGTGGAACAAGAAGTCCAGTCGATATGGGAAGAAGCACTAAACTTAGTGGAAATAGACCCAGCAACAGCCCCAAAGGCAAAAGGGAAATTATTACGTCCAGCAGTATGTTTGCTATGTGCAGGTGCCATAGGTAAAGAGGATTTGGATTCCTTTGTATATCTAGGCACTTCCTTTGAATTACTCCATTTAGCATCCCTCACTCATGATGATGTAATTGACCGTGCAATATTACGAAGAGGTGGGCAATCATTAAACACGTTGTGGGACAATCACGCTGCTGTTTTAGGGGGCGATTATTTAGTGGCTCGAGCCATAGAACTTTTAGGGAGTTATAAAAATTATGAGATTATCCTTCACTCTGTCCGCTGTGTTCGGGAAATGGCAGAAGGGGAATTAAAATTCTTTGCAAAACCCATTGAATCATTTTCAATAGAAGATTGCACTGAATTAGCCCGTAATAAAACAGCAATGTTGTTTGCTCGTTCCGCTTCTTCACCTGCATTTATTAACAACCTACCAGAAAAAGATGCCTTGTTTTCTTTTGGAGAAAATATAGGGATTGCATTTCAATTTATTGATGATTTATTAGACCTTACTCAGGACACAACTATATTAGGAAAACCACGATATAGCGATATTACTGAACAAAAAGTGACATTGCCTATCTTATTGCTATGGGACAATTTAAATACTGATGAGAAAAGATTCTTCAAGGATATATTCGGAAAAACATTGTCATTAGAAGAACAATGTTGGATTCAAAACATGTTGGAAAAGTATAAAATTGAAAAAAGTGTACTTGATTATGCAGAACGGTTGGGAGTTACAGCGATAGACCAAATAAAAGAACTTCCAGAAACGAAATTCAAAAAGTCATTAATAAAACTTTGTAAATTTATTATTTATCGACAAAATTAATTGAATAAATAATATGGATTCTTCGTCTATGTTAAATAGAGATAATAATCCGATCTCACATGAGATATCGGATAAAAAACTCATTGAACAGATAAAAAACGGCGACGAACAAGCATTCGTCACTATTATGAATCGGTACTACAATATGGTATTTTATGCATGTCTAAAAAGATTACATAACAAAGAGATTGCTAAAGAGGCAGTTCAGGAAGTTTTTTTGAAAGTATGGAAAAATATCAACAGCTGTTCAGAAGAAACTTTTTTTACGTCATGGTTGCTTACAATCACACAGAACCATTGTATTGACTTAATACGGAAAGATAAAAGTCGGAGAAACCACGAGCAGTCCATGGAAGAAATAGAGAATATAGATAGTTTTTTATCAAAACACGATGCGATTCAAAATAAACTTGAAACAGAATATATATATCACCTCATTGAACAACTTCCTGAACCACAACGTTTCGTGCTTAAAAAAAGATTAGAAGGCTGGAGCGTTCAAGAAATTGCAGAACATTTAAATTGCCCATTAGGCACCGTTTTAAGCCGTTTTTCATTGGGAAAAAGGAAAATTTACGAACTTATGAAAATATCAAATATAACATTGAAAGATTTGTAAAAGATGGATATACTTTAAAGAAGAACAAAGATATTATGATAATAAAGGATAGAATATGAAAAAGTTGAAAATAATTACTCCTTCAGTCAATCAATGCCCTCTGTTTGAGTCTGTATGTGAGCATATCGAAACCAATGGAGGCAACATATCAGAGGAAATAGCTACACATATAAAATCATGCCCCTCATGTAGAGAATATTATGAGTTTTGGCAGGAGTTTGAACTGTTCATTGAAGCCTCACCTAAGGAAACCGATGAAGACGTTATATCAGAATGGGAAAAACAAATTTCAATACAAAAAGTTCGACACCAAATACATCATAGGGCAAAACAGAAAAAAATAATAGTGTGGGGTCTTTTAACAGCAGTAGCAGGGATAGTGTTTTTAATCTTGGCATTATTCTACTTCATCCCTTCAACTCAGGCACCATCTGTTCAGGCAATCGAACAACCCTCAATAATAGAGAAACCAAGTTCTGATTATTCAGGGAACTCCATACCTTATAACACGACCCCTGAAAAAAGACTTCCCGACAAAGATATGTAATCTATAAATAAATTTGTAACCCCTTAAACATTTATACAAGTGGAATTGTAAAATGTCGGTCTTCGGGAGCACCTCTTACCATCTCTCTACCGTGAATAAGTGATTTTTCTGCAAAGCTTTTATCTGACAAACCTAATGTCTCAACTTCCATGTATTCTGGGCTAACAATTATCCTGCGAAATTCTATCGGATACTCACACAAAGCAGACGTGGTTATTTGAACTACATTTTTATTCTGGACGATATAATTCATGTGCATATGACCAGATAAAACGACACAGGTTTTGGGATGTTGATAAAGTATATCCAAGACCTCTTCTGCATTGGTCAAAATTCCGCTGTCTCGATATCCATCATATTTGCATCGATCTGGAATAGGAAATAGAGGACAATGAATAGATACAACGACAGGTTTATCCCTGCATGTTTTAAGTTCCTCTTTTAGCCATTCCGCATGTTCCTCAGCCAGAACCCACTGGATACCGCTATGGGTTTCCTTCATATTCTTAATTTGAGAAGGGTCCCGAATTGCGTGCACCGTCAAATCATCCCAAACCCAACTTACTTCTAACATACAAAAGTGAAGATTCTTATATGTGAATGAGTAGGTAAATCGAGAGGTTGGAAAATGTTTATCAAAATATTTTAAAACACGAGATCGTGATTGATGTGTTTTTAAATCATGATTTCCACCCAAAAGATAGAATGGAATATTGATTGTATCAAATATTTTACGTATTTCCTTTTCCAACGATTCATCTTCGCAAGAACATACATCACCAGTAACAATAATAAAATCGGGATGATATTGAACAACATCTTTAAGAAAACATCTCAGAATATCAAATGAAATAGATGTTAAAATACGATTATTCCAAATCCCGTCGGGGTCATAACCAAGATGAAAATCCGAACTGTGTATTAAATTCCATTTCTTCATATTGAAACTCAGTATAAAAATGTAAAATACATTCCTCAAAAAGTATGTTTAGTCATGGGGTCTTCTATTTAAGTATGCCATCACTGCACCCACAATACCAACGGCAAAATAAATCCATAGGGGTTGTTTCGTAAGAGCACTCATAGACTCTGGCAAAATCCCCATAAACACAGCAATGCCAAAACCAAATCCCAAAATCATTAGCAACAAAGCTATTATCGTCATATATTATTCCTTAATAATATATTTACATATAGAAAATCATAAACATTATAAAATACAATATTTGTTAGTTCAATTTACAAATTACTATAAAATTATTTATCTATAAAATTACTATTTCCTGAGGTAACCAGAGTGGGTAGAAACGATAAACGGATTAAAGAGTTAGAAGAACAGATACGTCAATTGACAGAACAGTTAGAATTCCTAATTCGGAATAAAGAAGAAACGACTGACGAGCCAGCAAATATAAATAACAACGAAACGCAGGTATCATCTGATTTTGATATTCGTTCTTCACCGTCTCCAGATAGAGCACATATTTTTCCTTCAATTCAACCACTCATCTCTGCGATAAAGACGGCATTAAAAATAAATTCACACCAAGATTTAGAGCAAAAAATAGGTTCTATTTGGGCAAGTCGCATTGGGGCTATATTAGTAATAACAGCTGTTGTATTAGGTGCACGAACAACATTTTATACCTCAGGAATCAATGAGTGGGAAAAAATCGGAATAGGATATTGTTTTTCTGTAATCCTTATTCTATGGGAAAGAATAAGCCGAAAAAAAAATATCTTCACAGATGTCATTTTAAGTTCTGGCTTAACTGGAATTTACTTTACCACCTACGCAGCTCTTTTCATTAATGAGACTAAGTTATTACCCATCTTTAATAACAACACCCTTCTTTTCTGGGTAGGATTGCCTGCCTTACTTTTATGCCTTGTTCCTATGATTATGATCGCTCATAAAAGAGAAAGCACTACTATAGCGGGAGTAGGTTTATTCCTCACCTATTATAGTGTGGCTCTTAGCTGTTATAACGAACCTAACATAACGACGCTCATCCATGCCCTTTTTACAAGTATTACCATTGCCATCATTACTTTTATTTTCTATCTTCTTCACAATTGGCTTTTACTTTCATGGTCAAGCGTTCTTGCTTCGTATGCCACTTATTTATACGTTTTTTTATATCTCAATCCTCACACCTATTTTCAGATTCCCGAAAAAATATATTTCTGGATATCTTTCATATTTTTAACCACGTGCTTCGTCCTATTTTCTATCACATGTATTCTTGATGCACGAAAACGGGGAGAATATCGTAAAGGAATCGCACCTCTTGTTGGTTGTAATTCTGCTATTTATTTTTGTCTAACTTTTTATGCAGTTCGAACGTATTACCTTCCTTATGAATATTTGTTTCGCTCAGGCTTTGCATTAATGCTACTTCTTTTTACAATACTCTCCCATCTTTTAGGCCCTCGCAATAATTACATATTTAAAATTTTTATTATTAAAACCATCATCATGAGCACACTTGCTATTCAAGCATATTTCTCAGGTGAAAAGCTTCTAATAGCTCTCAGTATTGAATGTCTTGCATTGGCATTAGCACATAAAAGAAGTGGGTATCTTGTTTATCGAGTTATGAATTTTTTCTTATTATGGGTCACTTTCTTCTGGGGCATTTTTTATTTAGGTTTACGTGGAGAAATTTTTCTGTTTGGGATGAATATCCCAACCAAATGGTTCGCTATTTATGGGACTGCTCTATTCCTTTTTGTTGTTTCATGGTTCTATGAGCATTTTGTCACCTCTAATCATGGGCATTCTGAAATCGACCTTTCATTGTCAGTTCGTTGGCAGTTTCCACCCCTGATGATGTCCATATTGCATGCCTGTATTGCTTCAATCCTCATATTATTAATAACCCTCGTAGACTTTATGGATGACCCACGATTGCCTCTTATCTTAACAACAGAATTGCTTTTCATCTTAGCATTAGGCATCATTACATCGACACCTGCTATTGATTTTAGTAGTGTATTATTACTTCTCTCAGCCCAAGTATGTTATTTACTTTACTATTTTACTCAACGTGACATCATTATAAACGTTCCCTATTTTCTCTCTACAAGCCTCCCTCTGGCTTTTATATCCTTTATCGGGGCTTACGCATGGGAACAGTATTTAGAACACATTCGGCACCATAAACAGGACCTAACTCACTTTATTCTTTCGTTGTTTCCCTATATAACAAGT
Organism: Candidatus Hydrogenedens sp.; assembly: GCA_035361075.1. NCBI lineage: Bacteria > Pseudomonadati > Candidatus Hydrogenedentota > Candidatus Hydrogenedentia > Candidatus Hydrogenedentales > Candidatus Hydrogenedentaceae > Candidatus Hydrogenedens > Candidatus Hydrogenedens sp. Next base: position 23,319 of record DAOSBX010000016.1, read on the forward strand.
GTATTCATTACCATCATTGTTATAAATGAAGTTCTATCTCCATTAAAGGTTATAACGATTACTTCGTTATTAGGACTTGCTATATATACCTTTGGAGGTGCGAGCCGACTGCCATCCTTTTCCATCTCAGGAATTATTTTTATCGTTATTGCCTCATTAAATTATATGTTATACTTATCAAAAATACCTCAAAATCAATACAATCTTCCCGTCCTTTCACTTTCAATCGCTCTATTTCTTATCGGGATCTTTGCAGAAAGGATTACCTACATAACACAAAAAAATGTATTTGGGACAGGTACGCCCAATATGCTTATACGGATATTGTTTTTACTCATAATAGCAAATACGGCTCTCTTTGCTGGCTACACATGTTTGCCAAAAAATATGATTATTTTTTATTGGCTAACTGTCTCTCTTTTTATCATCCTATTGGGGATTCTACTACACGAGCCACTGTACCGATGGACTGGTTTTTACATTCTTTTCATTACCTTAATGCGAACCTTCTTTGCTTTCCAATATATTTCTTCTGAAATATATCGTGTTTTAAGTTTTGCCGTTTCAGCGGTTGTACTTCTTCTAATAGGTTGGATATATTCTCGAAATCAAAGTTCTATATAATGGGCTTGTTATGATAAAAACACATAAAAAAAATAACGATTTATTAGAAAAAGGGGCACGAAAAATCTGCCATATTTTAAGTAATAATGGCTATATTGCTTATTTTGCTGGTGGTTGTGTTCGAGATTTAATCATGAAGAGAACTCCCATAGACTATGACATCGCAACCAATGCTGTTCCAGATAAGGTTGGCACATTATTCCCACATTCCATAACCTTATGGAAAAATTATGGGGTTGTCCGTGTCCTTCTTCCCGAAGGCGAATTTGAAGTGACAACCTTTCGTTCTGACGCTCCTTATTTTGATGGGAGACATCCTTCATCTGTCACATTTTCAACACCAGAAGAAGATGCTAAACGAAGAGATTTCACTATTAATGCCCTGTTTTACGACCCAATACACGAGAAAATTATTGATTACGTAGGAGGTCAAGAAGATATTAAGAAAAGAGTTATAAGGACGGTAGGTAACCCTTACCAACGTTTTTCTGAAGATTATCTTCGCTTACTTAGGGCAGTCCGATTTTCTGCTCGCTTTAACTTTGATATCGAAGAAGAAACATTACAAGCCATGAAAGCACTTCATGAAAATATAAAAAACGTATCTGCGGAACGGATTCGTGATGAAATAACAAAAATTCTAACGGAGGGAAATCCAAAATTAGCATTTGAAATTTTAAGTCAAACGGAATTACTACGGGAAATACTTCCTGAAATAGCAGATTTGCAAGGGGTTCAACAAGATAATGAGTTTCACCCCGAAGGGGATGTTTGGACACATACGCTTTTAGCCTTACAAGAATTAAAGCAACCACCAATTGAATTAGCGATGGCAGTGCTATTACACGACGTAGGCAAAAAAGAAACATTTACTGTTGCGGACCGTTTTCGTTTCCCAAAACACGAATCCGTAGGCGCACATATTACAAAAAACATATTAGAACGGTTACGATTTTCCAACATTGAGACAGAACATATCGTTTGGTTAGTAAAAAACCACATGACCTTACTTCAATATCCACAAATGAAAGAAAGTACTCGAAAAAAACTATTTAGAAATCCGATTTTTCCATTGTTATTAGAATTGGTTAAAACAGATATTAAAGCAAGCCATGGCGACATGTCCCCTCTTTTACAAATTGAAACAGACTATAAAGCCTTTTTAAAAGAGCTACCAAAACTAAAACCGTTACTATGTGGAAAAGATTTGATTGCTTTAGGTTATACCCCTGGACCTGTATTTAAAACGATTTTATCTGAAATTGAAAATGCTCAATTGGAAGGAACTTTAAAAACAAAAGAAGAAGCAGTTCAATACGTTCTAAAACATTGGCACAAATAACGTATCCCCTACACGATGGGAGTATTGGTTTAACATATCTTTTTAAAAACTCGTTTTCCAGATTCCTTCCATCTAATTTTGATAAAATTAATAGAAGTAAGGAATATATGCGATTATGAATGTAGCACAGATAATAGACCAACTCCAAAAAAACAAGCAATTTAAACAGAATCTAACCGCGTGGAACGTTATACCAGCAGAGCCTGCCCGTTATGCCAGTTTCCCTCCTGAATTAGATAAACGCTTGATACATGCCCTGTCAAAAAATGGTATTTATCAACTCTATACACATCAAGCAGAGGCTGTTGAATCTGCTTTTCGTGGAGAGAATTTATGCATTGTAACGCCAACAGCCTCTGGAAAAACTCTTTGTTATAATCTTCCCGTCCTGCAGGAAATCTTAAAAAATCCATCCTCACGTGCTCTTTATTTATTTCCTACCAAAGCATTGTCTCAGGACCAAGTCCACGAACTGAAAGACATAAGTGAAAAATTAGAAATAGGGATAAGAACATACACCTTTGATGGGGATACCCCTACCACAGCACGCCAAGCCATTCGTAGTGCTGGACAAATAGTTGTTACGAATCCCGATATGCTCCACACAGGCATTTTACCTCATCATACCATCTGGATTCATTTATTTGAAAACTTGAAATATGTTGTTATTGACGAAATCCATTACTATCGGGGTGTATTAGGTAGCCATTTAGCAAACATTCTGCGCCGATTAAAACGTATTGCATCATTTTACGGTTCCAACCCGCAATACATTTGCTGTAGTGCCACAATTGCCAACCCAAAAGAATTAGCAGAAAAACTAATTGAAGCACCTGTAACCCTTATTGACAAAAACGGGGCACCTCGTTCAGAAAAACATTTTTTATTTTATAACCCCCCCGTCATCGACCGCGATTTAGGTATCCGCAAATCCTCAACAAAAGAAGCAACTCGTATCGCTTCTGAACTTATCTCAAAAGACATTCAGACCATTATTTTTGCAAGAAGTCGTCTTCAGGTAGAAATTGTAACCACGTATTTAAAGGACATGGCACGACATAAAAATATTGCAGAGCATCGGGTATGTGGGTATCGTGGTGGATATTTACCAACAGAACGTCGAGCCATCGAGGAGGGACTTCGCAAAGGAGACATCCTATCCGTGGTCAGTACCAATGCTCTGGAATTAGGCATTGATATTGGCTCGTTGGACGCATGTATTATGGTAGGTTACTCTGGAAGTATATCCAGCACATGGCAACAGGCAGGTAGAGCGGGTAGAAGACAAGGAACGTCCTTGGTTATCTTAGTTGCTTCCAGCTCTCCATTAGACCAATTTATCGTAACCCATCCCGAATATTTCTTCAGCCAAACCGCAGAAAACGCAACTCTGGATCCCAATAACCTTTATATCCTTACAAGCCACTTAAAATGTGCAGCCTTTGAACTTCCCTTTATGGAAGGTGAAATATTTGGCTTGGATGAACATTCAACTCAGGCTATTTTAGAGTTCTTAGAAGAACAACACATTTTACATAAAGTCAAAAAGCAATGGCATTGGAGTGCAGAGTCATATCCAGCCCAAGACATTAGCCTTCGCACAGCAGCCCCTGGAAATGTTGTCATTCTTGACAGTCAGAATCAGGGAAGGGTTATAGGAGAGGTAGATTATTTCTCCGCACCATCCGAAGTTTTCGAGAATGCCATCTATATTCATCAAAGCGAAACCTACACCATTGAACATCTTGACTTAGAAGACCGCAAAGCATACGCACGAGCAGTAGAAACAGACTACTACACCGATGCAGAACTTAAGGTAGATTTGGGCATTTTGAATCCTTGTGAAGAAAGGGAAGAACCTCTTCATACCTGTATTTGGGGTGAACTCAAGGTAACATGGCTACCAACCATTTATAAAAAAATTAAATTTGGTACTCATGAAAATGTAGGCTGGGGGGAAATTCATCTTCCAGAACAAACCATGCATACCCTCGGGTACTGGATAGAATTATCCGACACACTTATTCAAGAAGCCCGTATACCAGAAGAACATTTAAGCGATGCCTTGGTTTCGCTCGTTAATACGCTTCGTCAGGTGGCTCCAGTACAGGTGTTGTGTGACCCTGCTGATATTCGTGCACATGCCATGCTAAAAGCACCCATCTCACAAAAGCCAACGCTCTTCCTTTATGAGAGGTATCCTGGCGGTGTTGGACTAAGCGAAAAATTATTTCATCACCACTACGAACTCATCAAAGCCAGCCTTTCACTTCTTGAAAGCTGTCCATGTAGAAATGGTTGTCCAAGTTGTGTAGGTCCAGCCATTGAGATAGGAAGCCTTGGAAAACAACATGCTTTACAGTTAGCCCAAGCCTTACGTCATGCCCAAGAGCAACGAAATGTAATCCCTTTTCAAAAACGGAGTTAAGACGTGGAGAAAAAGCCATTATCGATAGAACAACTCGCTGAAAAGTTAGGATTAAAAAAAGCATCTCTTTTATCACCACCTAATGTTCCCAAAAAAGAATCCAAACAAGATGATACCCCAAAAGATTCAATTCTGAGTGAAGAAACTGTTAAAAACCCGTCTTCCGCCCCATCATCAATAATTCAAAAATTACGTGAAAAATTGAATGAAACAGTCTCTATCACTTCTTCACCGATATCCCACGGAGTAAAGGGGAAGAGAGACACGGATTTCTCCAGTGGAACTATTATCGGGACAGAAGACAGCCAATGTTTATGGTTTTCTGAAATATATCCACACCCCTATACCTATGGTGAGGTTGTGCTTTCTGATGCCTTACATTTTTCAACCCATGAATTAAAAATTTCTTCTGCAGGTACAGAATCTTTAGATTTCGAGGTTGAAAAAGCCCTTTTTATAGATACCGAAACAACCTCATGCTTTGGAGGTACGGGAACTGTTGCCTTTTTAGTCGGAATTGGATATTTCAAAGATAACGATTTTTATTTAGAACAGTTTTTTATGAGAGATTATGATGACGAACCCGCCCTTCTCTTAGCATTGGATGAACGGATTAAGAATGCCTCGCTTTTTATAGGTTATAATAGTAAATGTTTCGACCTACCTCTGATTCGAAACCGCTATCGTATGAACCGCCTTCCTTTCCATGGCGAACATCTTTTTCATTTCGACCTTATGCATGTAGCACGTCGTTTTTGGAATCGAAGACTTCGTGATTGTTCTCTAAATACAGTTGAAAAAAATATCTTAAAAATTAGAAGATATGGCGATATCCCAGGCGCTGTAATTCCACGTCTCTGGTTAAATTTTATAGAGACAGGAAGAACCCACTACATTCCTCAAATATTAGAGCATAATCGAAGAGACATTCTTTCCCTGGCAGGCCTTATGGCTTGGCTGGCACAACGTGTCCAAATTCCAAAAGGACAAGGATTCGAAGAGTTCTTAGACCGGTGTGCCTTAATTCGTTTGCAGATGAAATGTAATCAACACCTTCAAGCAGTAGAAATAGCAGAAGACTTACTCCAACAGACAGACTACCCTCCCATTCGTTCTGAATGTTGGAAAGCCCTTTCTGATATTTATCGAAAAATAGAAAAACCAGAAGAACGGCTACACATCCTTCTTCAATGGGCAAAAGAAGATAAAGAGGTAATTTATCCACGAATTGAATTAGCTAAAATCTATGAACATCAGCAAAAAGATATTGAACAGGCACTATATTGGACCAACCAAGCTTTAGCTATCGAACCTACCAACATTGAACTTTCAAAACGAAAAAAAAGATTAGAGAAAAAAATGGAAACCATTAAAAATCGTGAATCGTCAGATTGGTTCTAATACGTTTACCCTATTCTCACCACGTCTCCTCATCTTCTTTTTTCAATGGACAATCCAAACACTCAGGATGGGTTGCACAACCGTTTTTATACCATTGAATCAAAGCTTGCTGTTCATAAAACATTAATCTTTTATGTGGAAATAGAAATTCGGTATGGGTTTTCATCCTCCTTAAAATCCAATGGGTATTTTCTCCTGGCAGTAAATAAAAGAAATTCCACAATTGTCCTTCTCGCATGCCCCATAAACCTTCTTGTATACAAAAAATACAGAAAGGAATTACAATATTGCCTAATAAGGAATATATCCGTTCTTTCCCGAGAAGTTTTTTCGGGTACTGTTCCCTTTTCATCTCCCATGTTGTGTAATATGACCAATAAAAATGATAAACAGACAAGAAAGATTCCCATAGAGACCATGGTTGGTCTAATCGTATACTTTTCTCAGCTATAGAAAGAAAGGTATCTGTAAGAGAATCCATTAGTTTGCACAAAATACCCGTTAACCACGCTAACTTAATAGGGGGTAACGCCGATGGATAGACAGAAGACACACAGGATGAGGTGCTTTCTAATTCTACATCATGCTTTATTACAGAACCTAAATATTCAATAAGGGTTTGTTCCAAAAGTAATGCGTATGGATTTTTTAATTGAATCCCTTTTTGCAAATACCCTGTCTGAGCCAAAAATACAGCCTCGGGAATTCGAGGGTCTTCTTGAACCCACTTTTTTATCATAGAATATGGGAACCGTCGACCCAACTCCATATACATCGGTCCATACTTAGAACCTGCTCCTAAACCGTATAACATAAATTCATATAGGACCTGATCTAAAGAAACATTTTTAAATCGTGAACGTATCTGTTCTATCCGTTGCATCACTCGTTGCTGGGCTAACATTTTAATTACAGATTGGTAATCAAAAGATATCTGCGAAACACATGGAGGTATACTCATGTTATTGCTTTTTTTAAAACTCTTCCCTGCTGTAAGGGGTAGAGTTTTCACCGTTTCTCGGCTCAACAATAACGTGGGTATGGTATTACCAAGAGAATTTACAGCCCCTGTAAATCCAATATCTACAGTTTCAACGATATGCAATAAAACACGATTATACCGTGCATCTAAGTGATGTCCATGGTGATACCATTCCTTTCCATCACGATGTATTTCTATATCCCCACGAAAAGGAACTCCATTAATTTCAATCAATGCATCCTTAAAATCAGGTCCACTATATGGATTTTTATACCCCTGTGTTAAAATATTTATTCTCTGTCCTTCAAGAGTTACCCATTGTTTTTTTATATTTAATGTCTCAAGCCAAAGGTTTTGGAGTTCATATTCTGAAGATGTTTCGTGAAGGATATCGTGAATAGGTTCGAACCCCTTCGTTCTTCTTACATAACTAAAATCCTGTTCCACTGCCCTTGTCGCCATTCCACTCTCTCGCATTGTATTTGTTTAGAGGTTATTTCATACAGCAAATAATGATGAACCTGACTTTCTTCCGATAAACGTTGTTCTAATCGTGCACCACCACCTGCTGTTATTGTATATCTTACTCCATCTATGTTCCTTGAAACAAACCCATGTACATGCCCCATAAAAACCTCTGTGACATGATACTCTTTCATAAGAGCATAAAACGTTTTCGTTCTCCAACGTACCCCTCTACCTTCTTCTGTTTTTACAAAACTTGGCAGGTCTTCAGGTGGCTTATGCATAATGACAAAACGATAACTTACCCCTTGTTTCTGTAATGAATCTTTAAGAAATGTAAGTTGTGCATTGGTAAACGACCAAAATGAGTTATTATTTATCCCAACAAACCGTGCAGGACCAAAATCAAATGTAAAGGTATCCACCCCATATATCTTTAAAAAAGCAGTATACTTTCGGTCTGGACCTTCTTCATGATTGCCTGGCACAGGAATAACAGGGATAGGTTGAGCCAATTCTGCCATGCGTAAATGATGTGCCAAATATTCCTCTACCCTTCCTCTACGCACGATATCCCCTGTCATTAGAATAAAAGCAGGTTGGTCCTTTACTACGGAAAGAATGATATCCCGTGCTACTCTATAATCACCACGTGTATCACCAAATACAACAAATCGAAACCGTTTCCCTTGTGCTACTGATAAATTTTGCAACCGTTTTATCACATTTGGAATATTATGTCGGGACACATAGGGTTCTAATTTCTTCAAATCAACATCTGTCAAGGGTTCCTTTTTTCTACTCCACGGGAACCCCCTTCTAAAGAAATCTGTCCATCTTGACCATCTGTCCACGTAGATATTGCCTTTGTCGGATGTTACCTATCAATCTTCAAAGACAGCGCCTGTATCTGCACTGGTAACAAATTTTTGATACCGTTTTAACCAACCTGTAAGTTTGCGGTCTGGAGGAGGGGGTAAGCTTGCTTTTCGCCGTTGCAACTCCACATCATCTACCAATAAGGTTAACCTTCGAGCTGGAATATCAATTTCAATCATATCCCCGTCCTTCACCAGGGCTATCGGTCCTCCTGCTGCTGCCTCAGGGCTCACATGCCCAATACAGGCACCTCGAGTCCCTCCTGAAAATCTACCGTCGGTAATTAAACTTACCGAAGTTCCCAACCCTTTGCCCATAATCGCAGACGTAGGGGCTAACATTTCACGCATTCCTGGACCACCTTTAGGCCCTTCGTATCGTATCACAACAACATCCCCAGGTTTTACCTTATCCCCTAAAATACCCATCATTGCCTCTTCTTCACTCTCAAACACAACTGCTGGACCTTTATGCCGAAGGATAGATGGGTCTACTCCAGCCTCTTTTACAACAGCACCTCGGGGTGCAAGATTTCCAAATAAAATTGCCAACCCACCCGTATTGCTATATGCGTTTTCTAACGTGCGTATTACTTCTGTATCTTTTGAATGGCACCCCTGAATATTTTCTCCTATCGTCTTTAACGTCACTGTTTTACAGTTCAGATGAAGCGTTCCCTCCTTCCTTGATAATTCGCCTAAAATAGCAGAAATTCCACCTGCTCTATCTACATCTTCCATGTGATACTTCGAAGATGGCGATACTTTACAGAGATTGGGAACCCGTGCTGACACCTCATTCAAACGCTCTAAGGGATATTGAACCCCTGCTTCATGAGCCACAGCTAAGGTATGTAAAACGGTATTGGTTGACCCACCCATAGCCATATCCAATGCAAATGCATTATCTATAGACTCAGGAGTAATAATATCCCTGGGCTTCAGATCTGCCTCTATAAGTTTTAAAATTTGAGCCCCGGCTTTCCGGACCAATTCTCTCCGTTCCGGAGTATCGGCAAGAACTGTTCCATTTCCTGGTAGTGCAATACCAATCGCCTCACACAAACAATTCATAGAGTTCGCTGTGAACATTCCTGAACATGAACCACATCCTGGACAGGCAGAACGTTCTAACACCTCTAACTCTTCATCTGTTAATTTCCCTTGCTTATATGTGCCTACCCCTTCAAACACACTTATAAGGTCTACTACTCGTCCATCCTTTAACCGACCCGCTCTCATTGGACCACCAGAGACAAAAATAGTTGGAATATTACACCGCACAGCCCCCATAAGCATTCCAGGTACAATCTTGTCGCAATTCGGAATACATACCAAACCATCAAATGGGTGTGCCTTGACCATCGTCTCCAACGAATCCGCAATTAATTCGCGGGAAGGAAGACTGTACTTCATACCTGCATGTCCCATGGCTATTCCATCATCGACACCTATCATATTAAATTCAAACGGAATGCCTCCAGCCTGTTCTATCGCCTCTTTCACAAGTCGACCAAGTTCATTCAGATGAACATGTCCAGGAATAATTTCCACAAAGCTGTTACAAACACCAATAAAAGGCTTATTAAAATCAGATGGAGATTTAATTTTACCTGTTGCCCATAACAAGGAACGGTGAGGTGCTCTTTCAAATCCCTTCTTAAAAATATCACTACGCATAACTATTTTCCTTATTTTTAATTACTCTTTGACTTTACAATGTTCAAATTTTATCATATACAGGAACCCCAAATAAATTGTCGCTTCTATCTCTATTAAATAGATGCTACAGATATACACCTAAAACCTCTGATTAAATTTTTGAAATACATTCCTCTGTTCTAACTATAAATAGCAAATAGAAACTTAAATTAAGTAAATACAAAAAAAAGAACTTAAGTATAATAATGTCAGATTAAAAAGATTCAACAAACATGATATTATAAATGCATATCAAATAAAAGGTAAATATGTATTGGTGCTAAAAAATATTAAACCTTCTCATATCTTAATTATCTGTGGACTTATCCTTTCGTTGTCTCTTTCTTTCTATCTATACGTTTATTCATCTTTTTCAAAGGCAACAGGATATAAATATTTCGTTCAGGATAATACCGTCGGCTATGTAATTACTCAACCTTCTCATATTCAGGCTTATATTCGAAAATTGGCTCCTTCAGCTACTCGATGGATAAAACAAGTTCCAAGATTCACATCCCTCCAACCTGTACCGATACGACTGGACTGGTTCCATAACCTACCTCGAGAAGCCTCTTTAGTATTCCATTACATCCCGTCCATGGGCTTTGAAACGCGCTTTATTATTCGAGAAAAACGAAATAGTTCCGCCTTCATTGAAGAACTTCATGCCTCTCATTTCGTAAAAGAGCTACGATTTATCCAATGGAAAAGCCATCAGTTTGCTAATATCCAAAGAGACATATGGCTCAACGAAGGCTTTATCTATGGGAAACCGCCATATGCTCAGGATGTATCAATACAAACCTATACTTTGCCTTTACAAAACAATCATCTTGTCGAGATTTTTTGGTTAAACACAGACCAGAACTTATCTATTCTATTAGACCAGATATATCAGTCCTTCCCATCTCTACTCCGAAACTACTTGATAGATTGGCAAACAGCCATCGAAAACATATATTGGATTCACAGCACCTTAGATTTAAAAGAGGACAATTTATGTCAAGGTGTACTAAATATTCAGGCAACCAATCCCATAAAAATCGATGAAATTCGACAAGGAGTTCAGTCCTTTAATGAATGGCTTCAATCCCAACTCCCGTCATCAATGAAGTTTGAACTTACAGAGGAAAACAATTTTGAAACTTTAACATGGAATATCCGTTTCTATGATTTCGAACCCCAATTAAAACGAGCATTAGGGAACTTCTCCAATGAATAGAATATTCCAAGTTGGATTAAAACAAATTTCTTATGTAAAATGTATCATCAAAATAGACAATGAAATAAAAAAATAAGGAACAAAACAATGTCACCAAACATTAAGAAGGGTTGTTTAATTTCTTTTCTTCTATTTCTCGTAGTTGTTATTGTGGTAATCCTTATTGTAACATGGCACGTTAGTAAAAGTTATGGACTTACTAAAGCACCGTATATCCCTATTCCAACTAAAATACCACCCAATGCAAACTGTCAAATTGTTTTGCGAACTGACCCTGCCCTGCCTATTTTGGAAAGAGTTCTCCCTTGGGAACAACTAAAGAGTCAAACACCTATTCCTGCTCCTCAAACAACCATACCCATGGCTTTACCTTATGAATTGGGTTTCTGGGCTGTTACAGAATTCGCCCGAAGTCACGTTTCCTTTTCGTTAATTATTAATGAAAAACGTTTAGGTCCAATTGCTTATGAGATACTTCAAACTGAGCGACCCTGGGAAAACATCAAACAAATCATCTGGGATAAAGAAGGCTTAACATTCCCACAAAGAGGCTTACTTTCCATCACAGGAGCCCTAAAAATTCCAGAAGGTGTTGAGGAACAAGTTATTAAAGACTGGGGAACTCAACAAAAAGGAATATCTGCACGTCTTTCTTCGGAATCAAAGCATTTATTAGAGGCATACCTCGACCTTAAGAATGGAGAGATATTAGTATGGACTGCAAGTATCCTCAATGCTCAAGGCGTTGCTTGGGAAGAAGAGCTAAGAAACAATAAATTTGCAGGCATGGCATATGAAATCGCCAAGAAATTAGAACAATTACATATCCAGGCAGACCCATCAACCAAACCCGACGAACTCATCTTGAAAGCAGTGTTACAAGCCCGTCCTGATGCACAAGGTGCCCTCGAATTCTTCATTAAAGGGATGGGCTTACCAATGGCTCAGGATTATTTAAAAACTCAATTTGGAATCCTTCTCGAAGGAAATTTTGCTTGGGATAGTAATCAAAGTGCTCTCGTTGGAGATTTTGTACTGAAAAATTACGAAGGCTTTCTAAAAACAAAATTAGCCACTCTCATTAAATAGATACCAATTTCAATCATCAATCCAAAGGTTTACGCCATTCCAATGCTTGTCGTAAGGTGTATTCATCTGTGAGTTCCAACCCTGCTCCCATAGGTACACCATGGGCAATACGGCTGACTTTTATCCCTAATGGCTTTAATTGATGTGCAATATATAAAGCGGTTGCTTCCCCTTCACTTGTTGCACCCGTAGCAATAATCACCTCACGAACACCTCCTGATTTTACACGATGGAACAATCGCGATAAGCCTAACTCTTCCGGACCAATTCCATCCAACGGACTTACTAATCCATTTAACACATAATATTTCCCCCGATAACCCCCTGAACGTTCAATTGCAACAACTCCAGATGGTTTTTCGACAACACAAAGTAATTGTCCATCTCTATCTGTGGATAAACAAATAGAACATGGGTCGGTCTCACTAAAATCCTGGCATTCTGAACACCGTTTTATCTTGCTACGGACATCCGAAACGACCCTTACAAATTCAGACACATCTTCTTCACCAGAAGACAGAATATATAAAGCATAACGCTCTGCTGTTTTTTTACCTACCCCAGGTAATCGGCGGAATGTATTCACTAAGTCTTCAAAAAGTTTATTATGGAGTAACATGAACTATAACTTTGAAATATGTTAACTACAACATAAGCCTATTTAATCTTGTTGTATCTCGGAGAAAAGTTTCTTCCGAATCTCAAACCATTCCTGATACTTTTCTTCACGGGTAATAATGTCAACTCGGTCAAGGAACATTAGCCCCTGTAGATGGTCATACTCATGCTGGATAATCCGAGCTAAAAAATCCTCCGCTTCAAACTCTAATTTTTTCCCTCGAGGGCTATATGCTTTGACTTTAATACGGGATGCTCGAGGAACTACAGCATATATCTTCGGAAGACTAAGGCAACCTTCTTCACTTTCAATCCGTTCCCCTTGAATAATAAGAGACGGATTAATTAGACACATAGGCTTACTTTCGGGCTCATGAACAACAATAATCTGTTTCGAAATACCTACCTGTGGACCCGCAAGCCCAACTCCTTCATACGCCACCATTGTCTCAAACATGTCTTGGGCTAAGTCCATAACTTCTGAGTTAATACGGTCAAATGGTTCCGCAACAGATGTTAAAGGCTCATCAGGGTATAAAACTAAATCTAAAATCGCCATCTTCGCTCACCTCTTCATTAATTTATTAAACCATTGTTCAATTGACTATATATCTCTATCAAAAAATTCCATATATTATACCAAAATTAAACTCTAAATTCAATAACCTTAAATTTTTTTTGTTTATTTCGTTTTTTAAGAATTTTTATTCTTTTTTTATTGAATTTTCACTCACCTTTTAATTTCTTTAATAACGATTCAACAGCCTTCCAAGTTTCACCTTTCTTTTGGAGTTCTTGTTCAACCCGTTCACATGAATGAAGTACCGTTGTATGGTCTTTGCCACCAAATAACTCGCCAATATAACTTAAAGACATACTTGGAATGAGCAATCTACATAAATACATCCCAACTTGCCTCGGTAATACATACTGTTTCTTACGACACCTTCCTTTTAAATCTACTAATCGCACATCAAACGTCTCTGCCACCGCACGAAGAACCGATTCTGGTGTTATACACTGTGTTCTGGTACGGTCTTCTATATCACGAACAACTTGTTCTGCTTGTTCTAAAGTAATTCGATCCTTTCCCCGTAATTTCATCAAAGCAATCACACCCGTTAACGCACCTTCCAATTGACGAACATTAGAGGTCACCGACCGTGCAATATATTCCAATATTTCGTCCTCTAATTCATACCCCTTCTGAATTAGTTTACTCCTCAAAATTGCAACACGGGTCTCAAAATCTGGAGGCTGAATATCCGTAACTAATCCCCACTCAAACCGTGAAACCAATCGACTTTCTACACCTCGAATTTCTTTAGGACTACGGTCTGATGAAAGTACAATCTGCTTATGCTGGTCAAACAATTCATTAAATGTATGGAAAAACTCTACCTGCGTCGCCTCCTTCTCCGCTATGAAATGAATATCATCAATAAGCAATACATCCACTTTCCGATATTTCCCCCGAAACTTAGACTGGCTTCCCTCAGTAATACTCATAATTAATTCGTTTGTAAATTCTTCCGAAGTAACATACATCACTTTCTTTGAGGCGTCCTTCCGTAACAACTGATGTCCAATTCCTTGCATTAAATGTGTTTTACCTAATCCCGTCATTCCATAAATAAAAAGTGGGTTGTAATTTTTCCCTGGACTCTCTGAAACCGCCTTCGCTGCTGCATAAGCAAACTCATTTCCATGTCCCACTACAAAATTTTCGAAGGTATATCTCGGATTCAAACGGACAGTGTTATGAGATACATTATCTCTCTTTTCTACTCTCTTCTCTTGAATATCCAAATCCAGCGTCATTCCATCTCTCGGAGGCTGTTTCCTTCTCTCCTCTGGCCGAACCAAAAAATCAATAGTGATATCTCTTTGTAAAACTTGCCGTGCAACTACACCTAATACCTCTCCATAACGTTCTCGAAACCATGAAAGGAAAAACTCATTGGGCACCGTAAGAACCAGCCGATTCCCATCAAAGCTCTTAAATGTAACGAAAGAAAACCAGTGCTCACAAACATGAGGTTCCAAAACCTTCTCTAAACAACTTAACATCTGCGTCCACAACGTCTCTTCCGTTTGAAAAGCCATATAATTTCCTCCTTAAACTCAATCTTCAATTTATAATTACTTTAATTTATACTCAGAAAAAATCCGTCTCCTCCTGCTTCACCTGTGACCATAGCCGTTCCAAATATTCAAGTCTTTCCTCCGGCACCTCCGGAACATCCGTAGCCAACAATTGCACTTTTTCCCAGCGACGCCGAAACGTTTCATAAGAAATATAAAGACATTCTAAAGGGTCTATTCCCAAAAATTGGGCAAGATGCAAAGACACTAAATACAAATCTCCTACCTCCTTCTTCACCCGCTCTATATCCCGCCGAGAAATCTCTTTTTCTATCTCCTTTACCTCCTCACGAATCTTCTCTAATATCCCTCCTACCTCAAGCCACTCAAATCCAAACTTACTTGCCTGGCTCTGTATATTCAATGCATTACACAAAAGAGAAACACACTCCTCACTATTTTCAAATTTTTTATATGAAGTCATCTAAAAGTACCTTTCTTCCCGATTCTAAAATCGTTACTCTGTCTTTTGCTTTACCCATCATTGAAAGTTCCCCAAAACCCAAAACGTTCAATTAAAAATCAACATATTTAATACCTCAAATATACCATGTCAAATTCCAAAATTCAAGACTCCCTTTTTTTTAACCATAAATATTTGCTTAACAATAACTTACGAAATCCACTCCCAAACAACTCAAAAAAGAGACTATATTGCAAAATACAGATAATTATCGATATATATAATAAATAACAAATATATAACATTACAAACAAATAAGTATAATTAAATAAATATGTCGCTTTGTATCTGTTAACGACTGTTTATGTTATATACACCTAACACATAACCTGTAACTATAAATACATATGTGTATACATATAGAAAAAAATTTTGTGCCACGAACAATATGAATAAGACAGAGATATAATACTGAAAACATATAGCTACATGTAATCACTGATATCTTACATTTACTTCCAATCTACAAATTTACTGTTTTTTTGTCTTATTCTTGTAAAGCAGAAGCATGACATATTGATGAAAATCCATAACGTTCCCTTATCTTATCAATACTCCTTAATCGTCTTTTTTCCTTTATCTCATCAGAAGAATAAAAAAGTTCCAATTGTTCATTTATAGGTCGTAATTCAGATAACATGACTCCGACCAATCGCACCCTGTATTTCCGCGTCTGTGCCTTAGTTAATAATACAAATAATGCAGATAGAAACTTTGCATCGGAAAAGGTAGGTTCAAAGAAGGAATAAGAAAACGTTGGTGTAATAAAATCGGCATAACGCACTTTCAAAGTCAACCTTCGTGCTTCCATGCCTTTTTGCCTCAGCTCGTAGGTGCATGCTTCTAACAATCGCACAACACGGGGCGTTATCTCTCTCCAGTAAATCAAATCATTTTCAAACGTAATCTCTCTTGAAATAACCCTCGGCATGTCAAAACGAGGAGACCATTCCACATCCCTCCCACGTGCCCATTGAAATAAATGATATGCATAAGGCTTTCCAAAAATCTGTTCTAACTGTACCAAAGAAAATTTTTGAAGCTGACCTACGGTATAAACTCCCAAGGAATGAAATATTTTCTCCGCATTAGAACCTATCCCTGGAATACTTCTTATAGGCAACGGAGAAAGAAATTCCAACTCCTTTCCCGATGTCACAGAACAATATCCATTCGGTTTCTTCTGTTTAACTGCAATTTTTGAAACAATATATGTCGAGGCAATCCCCACGGTACATGGTAAACCTAATTTCTCATGAATCTCCTTTTTTAATCCCAGTGCCAATCTCTCTTCTGAACCGAATAATCCAACACAACCCGTAATATCTAAAAAAGACTCATCTATGGATGCTACTTCTACAGAAGGTGAAAACTGATGCAATAATGAAACTACCTTCTCCGAAACATACACATACTTTTCGTAAACCCCAGCAATTAAAATAATATTTGGACATCGTCTCCGAACTTCACCAATCGACATTCCCGCAGTAACTCCATAATACCGTGCTTCATAAGAAGCGGAAGATACCACACCACGTGGACTATCTACCTTTGTAACTACAGCCACAGGCTTGCCTTGATATTCCGGATGCTCTACCAGTTCCACTGACACGAAAAAGGAATCCATATCCACATGAAGAATTCTCGTTCCCATAAAGCATCTCCTTATATAGTGAAAATATTTTCACTATATAATTATAGCCTCTTCCTCTTCCCTACTGTCAACCCAAAATTATCTCACAAAAAATTAAAATAGGATTAGGCTATCGCCTCATTGTGATGTATGGTATTTGTTTATAAATAGAGTCATCAGAGTTAGGTGGTAAAACGGAATACACATTACCTCTATAAATCATTAATACAGGCACTACTGTATATGTTAAATAATATCGCCAGCGTTTCTACTAATGAAACAAAATAAGTACAATACGTGGAAAAATTCTCTGGAGAATATGATTTTAATTTGGTTTTTAAGTAAGACGATATTTCTTAAAAAAATTTTCCCCTTTGCAAGGTTGAAAATGACCCCTCCGTTGCGATATTCTTTTCGCTACTTTACAAAAATAATTTGTTAGAAAATTGAAACAAACATCAGGAAAGAGTTTAATTCTATGCCGACTATTAAATATTATTGTCCTAATTGTGGAAAAAAATTTGTAGAGTGGGGGGCTCAAAAATTCAATTTTAAATGTCCTCATTGCCGTGATGTTCAACTTGAACGAATTGGGATCAGTAGTGACCAAATTATTTCCACTCCAAAAACACGTAGAAAGCCACGAATAAGTGAAGATGATGTAGATATCGAATTTCCGGAAGGTTATGGGCAGGAAGATGAATTAGACGATTTTGGTGGTGTTCCTGATGTCCCGATTCTTGAGGAAGAAGAACTACCTCTTGATGAAGAAATGCCACCGGATGAAACCCTTGCCGATACAGAACTCGGTGAAGATGCCTTACCTCCAGATGAAGAACTGGACATCGAGGAAGAATAACTTAACTATTCCGTTAAAACAACCTCCAAATTTCAAAGAATATTTTAAGGGCTATTCTTTTAGGTGCAATTCTGGATGAAGGTATAATGTTTGAGCAGGGTCTAAACGAACAGATTTCTGCCGTTTTACCCATCCAACAATAAGTACAGATAGCCATTCCGCTCCATACTTAAAACCAAATCGTTCCCATACAATTACGACCCCATGCCAGAAAAGAAGTACAAGCAAAATGAAGGGAATAATATACAATGGATGTTTTGGAAATTCTGAAGGTGAACCTATAACCCATAAATAAACACGCCCTAAACTCACTGCCACAGGTCCTTCCAATAAAAATATTGTTAACGCAACCATACTGATACGACGAATCGCCGTTGTATGTTTCATCCACCACATCCTTCTCTCTGAATCTGTGTATTCCATAACACCTATTAAAAATGCTGAAACAATGAGCATCAAACCGACATCCAGAAAGTGGATTTTAATTGGCAACGGTGATTGTGCAAATTCAATTGGTTTCAAACCGTATTGAATCATAAGCCATACCGCTAACGAAACAAAGGCAACACCTAAACCATATCCATAACCACGTATTTTATCTAATGACACCTGTTCTGATAAGGCTATACCAAATACCGCCCCCAAATAGCCATACGCCATATTGGGTAAAGGAGCTAACAAAAACTTAAGTAGCCACGCAAGACCCCATTTCTCTTCTTGAATGGCTTGGTAAAATACTCCATCCAACCCCTTATGAATAGACGGCGAAATAAACAGCAATGTCAACGCTATTCCTGTAAGAATACGAAATGTGTAACGACGGTCAAAGAGCTCTCCTGAACGCCATAAAGCGTACAAGGTAATATGAAGGAAAAACAAACTGATACCGATATTCCCTAACGCATCTGTGTAAAACAAAATGTCAAATGAAAAATCAGGGAAAGAACCTTTTTGAATAAACCCAGTTATCAATGTTTCATAAAAACGGCCATTAAATGGCATACGATGGTGAAAGAACATCATATTCATAAAAGAAAAACAGATTAATAAAAATGAATTAACTAACCCTCCTAAAAGCAGTCTATTTAATTCCGGAGTAATTTTGGTCACTCCTTTATACTTAAGCAAGCTCCGATGCATAGTATACGCATGAGCGGTTCCAGATAATAAAACAAAAATAGGTGCCCACGTCGCCAAAATAATCAACGGAGCAAAAATAATAAAAATCCATGGATTGGCTTTCTCAATAGACTGCGGATTATTTTGATAAACCACTGCATTAAAAGCATGCAACCAAAGAATGTACCCAATAAAAAACCCTCTGAGGCAATCTACGTATAGTAATCTCTTCTTCACTTCTTTTATTCCTTTCTCTTCCTGGTTTACTTACTTTCAAAAAAACCATATATAACTACAACTTATTTCCTATTTCATAACAAAAATTTATAAAAAATCTTGGCTATTTTAATATTAAGAATCTGTGTCATTTTCCTCTTAATCTTTTAAACCTTAGGTTCTCTTGTGTTGTTCATGTCTAAAAAATACTCACCGATATTAAACAAATTTTTGTGGATAAACAAAACCTCTCCCCTATGTCTATCTCAATTTGAGTTATACTACCCCCATGACTGTTTCTTCCGTTTTTTTACTACAAAGATACCCTCATTAGATAATAGTTATAAAATTTAAGAAGAACCTTTAATGACAACAAATCCAACAACAATTTAAAAACTTAATAAAGTAATAAATAAGAACCCTTCCTCCTTGTCGGATTACAATAGAAACTCAAAAACCAAAATTAAAAGAATTCATTAACCGCTGCAAAAACAATCAGAAAAAGTCCTACAAACCACATAAAAACCGTCGTAGGTGTTATTATCAAGTAATCATCCAAATCATCATTTGTCTGTTTAAATAAATTTTTTAACTCCTCCATATATATCTCCTTTCATTCAGAATTCATTATTTCATACTTTATTAATACCTAAAATTAGCTTTCAGTTCAATTGTTTTAATAACCACATTTCACAAATCCTTGACTGTTGCCTCCAATTCTTCCGTAAATCTTCAGGGGGTAGACTCCATCGTATTGTAATTTCCCTATCTGAAACACACTCTTTCGGGACAACATACTCCTTCAATTCTCCCAATTCTTTCATACCTTCCCCCGAATCAGAAATTTTCTTTCCGTCAATCACAATCTGGGGTTTTCCATATCCTGAAATACGTAATACATACTCCCCATTCGGTTCTAACCCTTGATACAACACTTCCCCTTTATCTAACGAACTTAACCATGAGGTGCGTTTTCGGCTCTTACCATTATCAAACCACCATAAGGTAGGTTCAGGCCATGCTTCTTCCGCAGGATTTGTATATGGGGCTTCACAACGTCTCACATGAGGCGATTTTGCAGTATTTCCAATATCATCATAAAAAGAACCATACCCTGGTTCTTCCCATGTTCCGAGCTCCTTTAATCGGGTTATTTTTTCATTCTCATTACTTAATTTCTGTATTTCACTAAGCCTATCCTCTAACCACCACCGATTATTCAACGGTATATCTATATAGTCAAGCGAGGCTCCACGTTCGCCACCACTCGCACCATATTTCTCGACACTGGATTGAAGCCCGATACTATGGAATAATTGGTCATACAACATTATCACCTTATCTTTTAAATCCTGTGCGATCGATTCTGTAACACCCCTATTCAGGATCGCTAATACCTCTTGAATAGTATGTTCTGAGCCTAACTTATTGGAATTGCATAACACTTGATTTGCTTTGTGCTCCAATTCCTGTTCATAAATAAGTTTCCTTCGAATATATGCATCGTAATAAGCACGAACCAAACACATTTGCCATCGCCAATTTTCTTTAAGTTGAGGTGATTGCTGTTCCAATTCCTGCCATAATTTTAACGTCCCCTCAATGCCACCATTATCAACAACACTACCTCGCCAGTTCCTCTCCAGGGCTAAAATTCCATCTGCCGAAGCAACTGCCACATCTGTTGCAAAAAACACATTTGCATACTCAATGAGAATATCACGAACGTTTTGCTCTGGATCCCAGCTTAATACACTCCAAATTATTTTATTTACATCATCATGAATTCCATCTGAATAAGAAATAAACCCATCACAATAAGGTTGAAACCAGTTGTGAATGTATGCATATTGGACAGGCCGAGGATTAATGGCTTCTCTACCCAGGACAGAAGCAAAAGCGATATCCCACCAAGGTACTGGGTATTGACATAACTTATTATGTGTAATATCAGGATACATTCTGAGTTTATACTCTGCTGGCAAATTCTGTCGCAAATATGCTATTGGTGGACTGGAGGGACCTTCACAAAGACCACCAAGCCATTTCGGTTTCTCATCTTTCAGATAGTTAAAAACATACCTCGCTTGCTCAAGAGAAAAGCCTTGAAGGGATAACCATATCTTTGCCTCCGGGTGCAATGGCATAAGCCGTTTCGATAACTCCTCCAAAAAGGGTAGAACTAATTCAGGTGGATTATCCCCAGGGTCACCACCAGGGAAGAACACACCTGTTAATACAGGACAATCCCGATATAACGCTTCATGCTTACTAATTAAATCTGCCTTTTTGGTCTCATCCCTTAAATCAAAGTCTGCAGGTGTCCATACCCAATAATCCAAACCATATTTTTTACATATTTGACTTAAACCTTTATTTATCTCATCACGAGAAAGCCGAAAATGTGGAGATGGTCGGTTATCTTGAAACGGTATATTTTCAATACTATTAACTCCAAAAAACGTTAATTCTCGAATATATTTTTCATATTGGGCTAAATCCCAAGCATCATATGAATTCGCCTGTGCTCGATATCCTAATTGATGTCCCCGAATCGGAGAAATTGGAGAGGTCACAATTTGTATTGGTACTGATATACTCAAAAAACCCTGTGAATATCTTAATATACGAAGCAATTTTCCTACACCATAGAGTAATCCTCTATTATCATTACCTATAATCCAAACATTTTGTGGTTGTTTAGAACTTTCTTTCGTAAAAATAGCAAATCCTTCCGACCTTAATTGCTGTTCTATCTCATCATAGGAATATCCATTCACATATTGCCTTAACCCCGAATGTTTTAAATAATCTTTCATTGTAAGAATAATATAATTTCCATTTTTATCAAACGTGTTCTCTCTTTTTAGTTTTATACCTGTTCGCTGGGCTATTTCCTCTATTAACATGGATATTACAATTTCTTGAACCTCATTAACGGGCTCACATGCAAGGTAAACTTTAAACCTACTTATATCCAAAAAATTAGCATTTTCAGCCGAATTAGATGAAACATTCAGAATTAAAAAACCAATCAGAAAAATTAACAAACCTCTATTTGTCATATTTAACAACTCCCTAAATAATACTAAGTTTTATTTATTATCATCTATAATTAAACTGTTTTGTCAATCCCTTTTTAAATCCTGTTTTCGGCTTTTCGATATAAAGTATACACCCAACAAAAGTCCCCCTAAGAGTATACAAGGGATAGAGAATAAATTCACACTTAAACCATAGTGAACATTCAAATAAACCTTTTGTGTCTCAACGACATAAAAATCATCGGATACCTGACACCAATACCAACCAGAATCTTCATATTGTAATTACTTAATCCATTTAGATATAAAAGATCGAGAAAACGTCAAAACGCCATGCTATATTACAGAAAATAATTATGCCGTTTCCAGTTGCCATTGTACGAGATGTACCCAAATTTAATAAAAAAATCGGATCCCATTTAATAGTGGGAGCCCTTTATTCCTAATGTTTTCACTCAATGACGCCGATTTTTTTTAAGGTCTTAATTCTAGTGGCAATAGAATTACCATCAGACTTATGACCGAGACTAATAATGGGATGGTTTTTATCCATTCCGCAGTAAATCCAAGGTCCCCATGTACAATTATGTTTCTTAACCTGACAGTCATCTTTAACAAAGTAAGGTAAAGTAAATTCATAAAGATCAAGTGGTTGATCTAGTTGCATACAAATAACCTCGTTGTCGTCTAGAAAAATTTTATAATGAGCAATTTTAATTCTAGCTTTTGGCTGTTTAACTGCTTTAATCTGACTGACTGGAATGGGTTTAGCTATGAACACAAGCTCTGGTCCCCAAACCGGCGGAAGTTCACACGGATTCCTGCCACTGTAACGCAGTTTCACCGTACCTGTCTGCAGTACGGGAAACTCTTTGTTAAATAAGCTAACTGTCATTTTACTACTAGTCTGGCAACTTAAATCAAGTGCGACTATTAATATAAAGATAATAGTTATAAAGTACTTCATGATTCGTCCTTTCGCGGCGCGGCCGCAGTTTCAGTTGTTTGTTATACTTCAATTTTTACACATATACCTCTACATGTTCAATTACTAAAATGGCTACCGCATGCTCTTCCCTACAGGACTACGGTTGGATAATACGGTAAACATAGCCTATCCCATGAAGCTCCGTAGGAGCGAAATTATGGTAGATTATGATTCCATCAAGCATAGCCTATCCCATGAAGCTCCGTAGGAGCGAAATTATGATAACAGGCCATCCCTACGGGATTATTATATGGTTGGTGGCAATAATATCTACTTACGGTGCGGTGATGGCTAACATATAGCTACTGTTTTGTCAATCCCTTTTTAAATCCTGTTTTCGGCTTTTCGATATAAAGTATACACCCAACAAAAGTCCCCCTAAGAGTATACAAGGGATAGAGAATAAATTCACACTTAAACCATAGTGAACATTCAAATAAACCTTTTGTGTCTCAACGACATAAAAATCATCGGATACCTGACACCAATACCAACCAGAATCTTCCACCTCTACATGTTCAATTACTAAAGACTGAGATGCAATATCATGGAATATTACAGGAGACGAACAATTGAACTCCTTACAATAATACCATTGATAATTGATAAGTCCATGTGCATCCTTTATCTGAACTGAAAAGACACAATCTTCCCCTACAACCTTGTTTATATAATCCCCTTCCTCAATCCATGCGGAAAGCATAGGTTCTCCTTCATTACAACCTTCCCCTTCAACATTCCCTTCTTGTCCCTCAGTATTTCCCTCATGATAACCTTCCATTGACCCTTCTCCCTCATCAACTCCTTCTTGAAAGCCTTCTATAAGACCTTCCCCTTCGACAATCCCTTCCATTACCCCTTCTATCACTCCTTCTGATGTGCCTTCCATGGTCCCCTCTGAAAATCCCTCCACCATTCCTTCTAAATAACCTTCAACGACACCTTCTCCTTCAACAGTTCCTTCTTGAGAACCTTCTACCAACCCTTCCCCCTCAACAAGACCTTCTCCTTCAATGACCCCTTCCGAAACCCCTTCCGTTATACCTTCTCCCTCATTTATACCTTCACTTATTAAAATAAAATATGCTGTATAATCTCTACTCTCCGTTACATTTAATTCACTTCTATTGGATGTTAATACTCCATCGGACCAATGGTCAAAAATATAACCTGAATCAGGAACTGCTACAACCTCTGTTCCATTATCACCCCGCATTATAATTTGCGTTTCATCTCCAGAAATACTACCCCCTATCCCTGTAAAATAATGAATTGTATATGAGGGTGGTTTTTTGAGTTTGCCTATTTTATAACTCTCTATTCCACCAACAGTATAAAAATTTCCGCCCACATATAAATTTTCAGAAGAATCAACTGCTAAACCTTTTATATAATGAGAACCTCCACTTACTCCAGAGGTTATACTACGCCAATCACTGTCATACCACCATGCCAACGAATTCGATGGGATACTCCCTCCTGCAAAGGTAAAATCTCCACCCACGAAAATAGAACCCTCTGATGGGGTAACAATTGAATATACAATCCCGTTGATACCTCCATTTAAAGGTTCCCAGATGGAACCATCCCAGACTGCGATTTTACCAGCACTTACACCCCCTGCAATTGTAAAATTACCACCTGCATAAACTTTACCTGCTGAGCTTACCGCTAAAGCATTTACAGGTCCATTCACGCCACTACCCATTGCATGCCAATTAGTCCCGTCCCAATAAGCTATGTTAGATACAGAAAGGCTCCCTGCACTTTGAAACTCCCCTCCAACATATACATTCCCATTAGAATCTGTAGCAAGAGCAGTTACACTCGGGTTGCTACCTCCACTTACTCCAAAGTAAGGCTCACTCCAAACTGACCCATTCCAAAAAGCAATTCGACTAAAATACATAACTGGTGACCCTCCTGATTGTGTAAACTTACCACCTGCAAACAACCTACCATCACTCGTTACTGCAACCGCATAAACAACATCGTTAAACCCATTTCCAAGAGTCGTCCAATTTGAACCTGTCCACTTTGCAATACGGTTAAAGTATGTCGTCCCAGAACGAGTAAACGACCCACCTGCATAAATAACTCCACCCTGACCTAAAACCATCTTTTCTACCGCACCATCGTCAAATCCATTCCCCATTTGTTGCCATTGAGTTCCATTCCATTTTGCCACTCTCTTTGCAGGAATATTATTAATCGATGTAAAACTACCTCCACAATAAATGTTACCATTGGTATCAGCCACAATTGATGTTACAACTCCATCAGTCCAGTTGGAACTCAAAGATTCCCAATCTCCATCCAAGTAAGTAGGGTCGACATACAATGGATAACAAGCTTCATTGTCCTCAATTTCAATACTCACCATACCAGCATCATCATTCATAACGAACTTAGCAGGAAGTTTACGCCCAAACACATCAAAGACATAAAGCCTTGAGTACATAGTATTTTTACAATTAAGAATAGCCACTGTTCCAGAATTGGTTTCTACTTTCTGATTTAACGTTAACAAGTTTAACCTAAGAGGTCCCTCTCCATAAATTCTTTCATAAATAACAAAATCTTGACGAATCCCGTCCATTGTAGAAAACACAAATTCGCTTATGCCGAAATACTTTCTGACGAAAAAATGACCATTGACATTATTTATGTCTCTACATTGAAATTTAAATTCGGCATTGGCACGGGATAAGGAAAAAGGCAAAAAAACATCAAATTGCCTATCTAATTTGCCTTTATAAAATTCTTCACTACCTGCAAACAAACAAAAATTAAAAAAGAGAGCAAAAAGTAAGAACGGCAGATATATTATCCTATTAACATATAAGAAATAAAACATCTCCTTCCTTCCTCTTATATTAATTTTTATTTCGCTTAAAAACATTCCTCAAACTACTTGACTTTCTTCTTATTTCCATATATTATTTGTAATAAATTAAGCATTTGTCTATCCAACTTATGTCCTTCCCAATCCTCATACTGCACATCTTCCCTTCCAGAATCAACAGGACCAAATGGACCTATAAAATTCCATAACGACCAACCCCATCCTGCCTCGTGAAATAAAGAAAGGCAATCCTCCATCCATTTTAATACCGCTTTATGAGGTGTCTTATTATATGCCCCAAATTCACCTACAAATATAGGTATGCCTTTTTCTTCTAAAGATTTCCATGGCTTTATTATCTTCTCTCTTAATCTATCTTTATCCCAAACAATCTCACCTTCTTTATATGGATAATCAGGAACTGGAACCCCATCCCATTGTCCAGCCCAAGAAGCCTTATAGTGCGTAATTGTAAAAGGTTGGTACATATGTAAATTGGCAACAATACCAAAATCAGCCAGTTCAACAGGAGGAAATGCTCCCCATAACCTACCATCACAATGAATAGGTCGAGTTTCATTTACTTTACGAATTTCTTCAATTAATTTACCGACCACCTTTTTATGTTTTTCAGCAGACACATTACCTGGTTCATTAAAAAGATTAAAACTCAATTCATTGGAGGGAATATCCTTATACCTTTCCGCAAAAATACGCCAGTGATAAGCACATAGATTTAACGCCTCTTCCTCCTCCCATAAATTTAATTTTTCCTCTGGTTTTGCTACAGTCCACCCTGGCGCCCGATGAAAATTTAAACATACATGAATCCCATAGTTCTTACCAAATTCTATCGCTTTATCTATCCCCTGCAATACTTCCTCTTTAATATTATAGGGAGAATTCTCCTCTGTCCAACAACGATAATCCATAGGCAAACGAACAAAGTTAAAACCCAATTTATGTATTGCTAAAAACTCTTCCTCCTTAAATGGCGTCATTCCATGAACCATAAAATAATTTAACAAATTAAAACCGTGATATTTACCCCATTGACCTGAGATAGATTTATTCGATACCAACAAATCTTTTTTTTCTACATCCCCACTTCTTTCCGCAAATAACAGGTTTCTCGTCCCTATCAAAAAAGTAGGGAAACACACAGATATACTCTTTAAAAATGTTCTTCTATTCACTTTTATACCCATTAAAAAATGGCTTGTAGAAAATTTTCTCTACAAGCCATATAATAATATTACCTTAAAAAAACTACTCTTTTTCAGGTTCTTTACCCGTTAAACCAGAAAAGAAACCTGTCAATATTTTGGTAACTAATCCTGTGAAATATTCCACAACTTTTACAATAATTTGTTTTAATAATAAATTAAAATCCATAATTTTACCCTCCTATGGTTTATTTTTATGAACTACTTGAAACACCAAACAAAGACAAAAGCTGTTGTGTGAGCCAGCTGGCAAAAAACTTTATCACCACGCCGACAATAATATTAATTAAATCAGCCAAAATCATTTTTTACTCCTTTCATTTACGGATGAAAACACATTTATAAAATAACTCCTCACCTTGGAGTTAAAAAATACCTTACTAACAAAATTATATAAACTCAATAATTGTTCGCAAATTATATATCACCTCTCTCTTAAAATGCAAATAACAAATTTTTACAAAATTAATTTAAAATAAAAATTTATTATTTTACACATAATATTTAATATTTTTAGTGCATTCCTAAATTTCTATATAGCTGCCTTTACATATGATATTTTGTTATAGTAGGTTAAATTAAAGTATATTTTTTAATTAAATATCGTTTAATTATGAATTAGCAGAACATATTAGTAAATTTTTGCTTTTATATTTATATTAATCGCATTATAGCACGCTTATTGAATGAAACTTATAAATTGATACACATAAAATAACCTTAGAATCAAAGTGTAATCAAAACCTTTAATATTCTTAAAGAAAGGGTCAAAGAATGAGAAGCATAAAAGTAAAAATAACTATTTTTTTCTTATTCCTATTTTTATCTCTCTGTGAAATATGTTTGGCAGATGCTCCATCGAAAACAATACAATATGAACCCATAAAATTTTTACCCGACAATCCGCCTCTTTACTTTTCAAATACAAACTTTAAAGACCCTTATTGGGAAATAGATTTCTCTAAAACGGACATCGCTGTCTTTAACCATCCATCTTTATCTTTGTTTGGTTCACCAAAAAAATTCATACTACATCTGTGGTCAAGTTCTTCTGGAAGCGAATTAAACTTTATTTTTGCTTCACATTTTCAGTTTTTCCAAAAAAGCATAGGTCCTCTACGTTTTGGCGAACAGATAATAGAATTCAATGCTCCCCCTGAGGGATGGAATTTTCACTCTGGTGAGAACGACGGCAGGGTACGTCTACCCCTAAGATTCTTAAGTTTAGAAATAAGAAAATCAGCATGCCCAAGCGATATATTACATCTACAAATATTAGATTTCAAATGTGAGACAGAAATTACGCCTAATCAAGAATGTGTTCTTATTCCCAAAAATGAGGAGAACAACAAAGACAGCATTTTCTCTTCATGCACTTTTATAAATCTTCTACCTCAAAATGTTTGTGGCAAATTAACTGTCCATTTAACAGATTGGGAACAAAATATTATCTCCTCATATTCGCAAGACCTAACATTACCCCCGAATGCTCAACCTATAAATATAAAAATACCAGCACACATTCCCATCGAAAAAAATGTCATCGAAATAAACTGGATTTTTGAAAGAAACGATTTGCAAAGTTTCAATGTGAATACAACATACTGCAGAAACCTCGATTATCCAATTAATAGAAAAATAGCCCCAGATTCCCCATGGGGCATGGGATTATATTTACTTCGTTACGGTTCTGACCAAAAAAGCCGTGAATTATCCGCAGAAATTGCTTCCAGAGCAGGCATCAAATGGACAAGAGAAGATTTTGTGTGGGCTCATATAGAACCTGAACCCGGAAAATTTCAATTTGATTATTATGACAATCTTGTAAATACAGCATTAAATTATGGCATTAGTGTGTATGGCATTCTTTGTTATTGGTCAAACTGGACAGAACCCTATACTCTCAAAGGGATTGAAGATTTCGTTCGCTATACTGAAGCTACAGTAGAGCATTTTAAGGACAGAGTTAAGTTTTGGGAAATTTATAATGAACCCAATATATTCTTCTGGCAGGGACCCAAAGAACTTTATCCAGAATTAGTAAAAAGGTGTTATGAAACCATCAAGAGAGTTGACCCTTCAGCACAGGTCCTTGCAATTTCTACATCAGGAATTGATTTCAATTTTATAGATTTCTGTATGAAAGCTGGTACTCCGTTTGATATTCTAACCATACATCCTTATCGAAGAGTTCTTGATGAAGAAAAATTTATATTCGAATTAAAAAGGGTGGCAAATCAAGTTCAAAACCGCCCTGTATGGATAACTGAAATGGGATGGAGTAGCCATCTATGGCAAAACGGTGTAACTGAACGAGAACAAGCATTACTCCTGGCACGTTCTTACCTATCAGCCATTGCTTCAGGTGCCGTTCAAAATATCAGCTGGTATGATTTCCGAAATGATGGTGATGACCCATTTTATTTTGAATCCAACTTCGGGATCATCAAAAATAACTTTGCACCCAAACCTGCATTACATGCATGTGCTAATATATGTAATTTACTGCCTGATAATAAAATAAACAATTGTGATAATCTTGGAAATAACATCATCGCATTTAAACAAGGTGAAACCATTGTCCTCTGGCCTACAAAAGAAGACACACACTTAACCGCCAGAATTATCTCCCCTCCTGTAAAAATTCAAAATCTCATGGGTGAAACAATGTCAGAATACAACAAAAAAGCAATTATAACATTAAATCTACGCAAGGGCTATCCAATATTCATACTCGGTGGCTCTGTAAAGTTCCTCAAACCTAAAAATTAGAGCTTCGCCTTTTTAAGTTCTTCAATCTCACTATCAATACTTTGAATAACTGGAAAACGAAATCCTGTTTTGGGGTCAAAATCAGGTTCAAGCACCTTTAATGAAACGGGATGCTGGTCACGTTTCCATTGATTTGCAACAAACCTCTTTGCAAAGTCTTCTGTCCATTTTTTCAATTGTCCCGATGTATATTCTGGAAATCTTATACATATAACCCGCCAACAGTCTACAAGCGAGAATCTCTGCTTTGCAAACAAATATATTAATTCATCTAAAACCCTATACGGCATAAGGTCACCCTCATCTGTCTGATTTGGGGCTAATTCTGCCGTCGGTGGAATCTTAAGAATTTTTTCTAATGACTTAATGCCTCTTGTCTCCGCAAGATACTCAAGTAGTGAAGATATAACCGTCTTTGGCACGTTTGCAATTGGAGAAAATCCTCCTTCGTTATCTCCACCCGTTGTGGTATATCCCACCGCCGACTCACTTAAATTAGATGTAACCAATAATAACCCATTCACATTATTAGCCCAATTAAGCATCATAGCACCACGAATACGCGCTTGAAGATTCTGTCGTGTTAACGGTTTGATATTCTTACCAGAACCTACAATTTCTTCCGCCTTTTTAAGGGCTATCTCCGCCTCCTCATGAATAGAAACCAACTTAAATGGCACTTCTAATTCCTTAGCTAACGCTTCTGCGGATTCCCTTGTTGCTGTGCTACTATATTCTTTATGTGGCAAATAAATACACGCAACCTTCTCTCTATACTTCTCTGGATGTTTACCTTCATTTAAATTCTTTCCCGCCTCAACAGCAAGAAGCAAACATAATGCACTATCTCTACCCCCTGAAAGAGCGACCAAAAACGTTTCAAATATGCCTACCTTCTCATAATAATCCCGCAATCCTAATGATAACGCCTTATACAATTGCTCAAAATAATTATTACTTATTGATTTGTCATCCTCTTCTGCTTTTTCTATAACATAAAAACTTTTCGGCAATTCCTTAACCCATTCTTTTAAAGGAGACGGTTTATATTGAGATAATCCTACAATAACCTTCTTTGACTCCCCTTGCTTCTCATATTGAAGGGATTCCATTTTCCATGTTGAATTCTCTTTACGAACTCGTGTAACTTCATCCAAATCTATAACAGTTGATGTTAAAACCCATCTCCGATTCGATAAAATAGCCCCCTCGACCACATGCCCCTCAGGAGTAGCAATTATACCTCCCCCATCAAAAACAAGACGGCTATTATCACAGCCTAACAAATTAGAATAAATATATATCACTTTTAGTCGCATTGCATTTGCAAGTATTAACTGCTTCCTCAATTGGTTCTTCAGCGGATTAAAAGGAGATGCACTCAAATTACAAATAATTTCCGCACCATGAATAGCACGATCCACAGACGGAGAATATGATGACCATACATCTTCACAAATTTCAGCAGAAACTTTTCCAAAAGGTAATTCAAAAATTAAATCCCCAGCAGGCAAATCATAAATTTCTGTAATTCCTGAATCCCACGAAGACCAATACCTCGCCTCATAAAATACTTGATATGTCGGCAAATATTTCTTCAGCACAAATCCATGTATCAAACCATCACATAAAAAAGCACCTGCATTAAATAAATGCGATTCCTTCTTCACAGGCAAACCCACGAAAACACCTATCCCTCTGGTATGCTCTGCAACCCTTTTTAGCTCATCCCAACTCCGTACTACAATTTCATCCCAGAATAAACGGTCTTCCAAACTATACCCGCTTACCGCCAACTCCGGCGTAACAAGCAAATGAACACCTTCCTTTTTAGCAGTTTCGATAACTTCACATAACGTATCCGCATTCCTCTTAAAATCACCAACTTTAACCGATACAGAAGCGGTTGCAACACGAATTAATCTCATATCCGGTCTCCTATTGTAAAACAACACCTGCTTCAGGATTTTGCCACAAGTGATTCTTTAATTCACCTAATTGTTTAGAAAGAAGAACTCGATATACTTCGGGATTCCGAAGTCGTTTATATTCCTCAGGGAGTGCTTGCATTTGCTTTCTAACTCTCTCCCTAATAACATGAACAGAATCCAGCGGTATAATAATCTCGCCGTCTCGGAATACCTCCTTCAATAACGGTTCAGCATAATATATTCCTTCTATCTTCTGTCCAATATGTGGAAAAAGTCTTGACCGTGCATCTACTGTTCCACCCTTCGGATAATCTTCTCCTTCCAAATACATAACATCGCCTAGTAAATACCCATCCTCATTATAATACCTAACAGGAACTTTTCTTCCAGGGTCTGTACTTTTTTCAATATTCCCTGTTATTTTTATCCGAGACTCCCATGCTCCTTCCCTTAAAACAGCCACAAGTTTATACACACCATTTAAAGCTGGACAATCATAAGAAGTAATTAAATGGGTTCCTACACCCCACGCATTAATCCTCGCCCCCTGTCTCCTTAAATCCGCTATCAAATCCTCATTAAGGTCATTTGAACCTATAATAGTAGGATTTTCAAAACCCGCTTCCAACATCATTTTATATGCAACCTTGCTTATCCTCGCTAAATCACCCGAATCAATTCGAATAGCAGGCTTTACATCGAACCCTTGTTCACGTAATTCTTTAAACACCTGTATTGCGTTAGGAATACCACTTTTTATCGGGTCATACGTATCGACCAATAGCACACACCTTTGCGGATAGAGACGGGCAAAAGCACGAAATGCCTCCAACTCTGATTGATAACTCATCACCCAACTATGTGCATGAGTACCCGTTACTGGAATGCCATATATCTTCCCTGCCATTACATTTGAACTCGCAACACATCCCCCAATATACGCAGAACGCGAAGCAATCGTACCCCCATCCGGTCCATGTGCCCTACGCAGTCCAAACTCAATCACTGGATCAGGCTCCGCTGACAAACAAACACGGGCAGATTTGCTCGCGATTAGTGTTTGATAATTCAAAAAATTTAAAAGGGCTGTTTCCACCAATTGTGCTTCTAATAACGGTCCTTCTACTTGAACAATAGGCTCAAATGGAAAAACAAGCGTTCCCTCCGGAACGGATGTTATCTTTAAGTGCACCCTAAACTCTTTTAAAAATGCCAAAAAATCTTCATCAAACAATTTAAGGCTTCGTAAGTAATCTATATCATCTTTCGTAAACTTCAAATTTTTTAAATATAGTAAAAACGATTCTAAACCCGTAAAAATAGCAAAACCCGAATGAGGTGGCAAACTACGGAAAAAGTAATCAAATGTCACCGGAATTTGCCCCCGACCTTCTTTAAAATATCCTGCCATCATTGTTAATTGATACAAATCCGTTAACAATGCAAGATTCTTTCTCTCAAACCACGGTGCAATATCGAATGTGTCCATATATCTATTCTTCCACTTAATAATAAACCAAAATCGCTATTTCCTCTCAGATAGAACCTCTTTCTGTAACCATTCTTCAGCACAATCAATAATCTCGGCATGGTCAAACGCCAAATCTGGAAGTTCATCCAATACAAACCAATTAACATCTCCTGCATCATCTGACGGACGCACAGCCATATCTGTTTTTCCGAGTACCCCTACAAATGCAATACTTATCGTTCTACCTCTTGGGTCTCGTCTTGGATTACTAAATGCCTTTAGTTGTGATAACTTCACTCCTTTCAAACCTGTCTCTTCAAAAAGTTCTCTCTCAACAGCCTGTTCTAACGTCTCTTCCTCGTCCACAAAACCCCCAGGCAACGCCCAATAACCTTCAAAAGGAGAATTAACACGTTTAACTAATAATACTTCCCAATCCGTATCTCGTTTTCGAAACACTACTGCGTCCACAGTTACCGCAGGTCTTGGATATTCATAGATAAAATGTCCTTTATGTTTCATACATATCTCCTTTTCATAAAAGGTTAACACTTATGATATACTATTTCACAACTTCGGAAAATAACCTCTATATAATCATTATAAACCTTCAAAGGAATTTCCAATGAACTATCCTTCTATCATCAAAAAAACTATTAAATGGACTTTATATAGTATATCAATCATTATAGTCCTTATTTTAATTGGATTTTTATACCTCTTTCGAACTGCTATTCATCATAGGTTTATAGATTTCCCACGTGAAAAGAAAGCATGGGAAGAATTGCGGAAACAATATCAACAACCTGTATATGACGACGGTTGGAATGATTACGCTGGTGTCTGTCATAGCCATTCCGAACTGTCGCATGACAGTATGGTTCCATTCCCTGAAATATTATCAGCGTTAAAACAAGAACACCGACAATTTATCTGTTTATCTGACCACTGTGATAACGGCAAAGCTGATTATTCAAAGCAATGGCGAGGTGAACATGATGGCGTCATCTTTATCCCTGGTTTTGAAATGAATTATGGATTCATGCCCTGGGGACTTCCTCCTGATACTGTACTTGACTGCAAAAAAGATCCAGAATCACTTGCCAAAGAAATTAATGAAAAAGGAGGTTTACTTTTCTTCGCTCATTCCGAAGAACCACGTGAATGGAATCTTCCCCAACTAAACGGAATGGAAATTTACAACATACATACAAACTTCAAAAGTCTTGATAAAAAATTCTTAATATATCAACTCGTACCCGATATCATTCTAAATCTCAACAAATATCATGAACAATTGCTACGAAGCATTTTTAGTCCCCTTACCGAAGTGATTCAACGGTGGGATGAAATGAACATTAGTCGGAAAATTGTAGGAATTTCAGCAAACGATTGCCATCAAAACACAGGTTTTGTTGGAAAAATAACTCCTCAAGGAACTCTATATATAGAAGACACAAGCCCTC
Source organism: Candidatus Hydrogenedens sp. (assembly GCA_035361075.1). Lineage (NCBI taxonomy): Bacteria > Pseudomonadati > Candidatus Hydrogenedentota > Candidatus Hydrogenedentia > Candidatus Hydrogenedentales > Candidatus Hydrogenedentaceae > Candidatus Hydrogenedens > Candidatus Hydrogenedens sp. The sequence continues at coordinate 58,247 of DAOSBX010000016.1, forward strand.
ACAAAATAGGCGAATATAAATTAAATTTCTTCTCTCGTCTCCTATTACGTATGCTCTTCGGAAAATTGGAACCAGGCAAAACTTTATTCCATATTCAATTAGATCCGTACCCAACAATGGTTCGATATGTTGCTACTCATATCTTAGCAAAAGAATTGTCAGAACAATCTATCCTTGAAGCACTAAAAGAAGGTAGAGTGTTTGTTGGCTTTGATATGCTTGTTGACACCAAAGGTTTTGTGTTCTTTGCTGAGGATAACAACATGAAAGCGGTATTTGGTGAAACATTACCTTTAACATCAAACACAATCTTAAAAATGGCGTCACCAGTACCTTGCAAATTTATCATCTATCGGCATGGTGTTCCCGTTCAAGAACATGAAGGCAGAGATTTTTCCTGGCAACCTACAGAAAAAGGAAAATATCGTGTCGAAGCACAACTTAAAATAAACGACAAATGGGTCCCATGGGTATATACAAACCCTATAGAACTAAACTAAATATCTCATAAAAATATTAAGCCCATCTTTAACTAAAAGATGGGCTTAATGTTTTTTCAACCAAACAGACAATCTTACAATGCCAATCCTTTCAAAGCCTCAAGATTTTTTTGTACTTGACTCCAATTCACAACATTCCACCAAGCCTTCACATATTCAGCACGGTTATTTTGGTACTTCAAATAATAGGCATGCTCCCAAACATCAATTCCTAAAATAGGAAATGTGCCCCATGATGTCAGTTTATGCTGATTCTCTGCTTGAAGAACAATAAGTCGTCCATCCGCAGGTCGATAATGTAACAACGCCCATCCACCACCTTCTACCGCATTCGCCGCAGAAGAAAATTGATTCTGAAAGGCATCATATGAACCAAAATCACGCTCAATCAATTCCAGAAGTTCACCAGAAGGTTTTCCACCTCCACCATTTCCCGGCGAAGCCATAACCTTCCAGAACATACTGTGAAGAAAATGTCCACCTCCATGGAACGCTGCCTGCTTAGACCAATGTTGAATCAATGTAAAATCATTCTTTGCCCTTGCCTCCTCAAGAGCCTTTTCTGCTGTATTTAGCCCCTTAACATACCCCGCATGATGTTTTGAATGGTGCAATTCCATTGTCCTCGCATCAATATACGGCTCCAATGCATCATATGCATACGGTAATTCTGGAAGTTTATGCTCTCGACTCCCGTTCCCTGTCTGAGCAAATACTGGGGCTCCAATAATCGAACTGGCAGTTATTATTGAACTGCTTGCTAACAAAAATTCTCTACGTGAAGTACTCATTGTTTTCTCCTTTATCTTGTTTTTTAAGTTACTTGTTTGAAATTTCGTTTTACATAACATAAAGTACTCTGCCAATATTCCCAAAAAAATTTTTATATCTCATTTATTAAATTAGGTGTTCTCTTTATAAATAATTTTCTCCAACTCAATTTGACAATTGTATATATTTTAGATATAATATATCTATAATATATATTTTGTCTGTAAGTTTAACCTTTAAATGTAGGAGAAAAAATTATGTCTAACATGTTTTGCGACCAATGTGAACAAACCTTCAACGGTACTGGTTGTACTGTAAAAGGTGTCTGTGGTAAGGATGCTGATATGGAATCCTTACAAAAAACTTTACTGTATGGCTTAAAAGGAATGTCCGCATATAAGCATCATGCACGTCGCTTAGGTAAAACAGACCCTGAAATTGAAGAATTTATCGAAAGGGCTCTATTTGCAACAATGACCAACGTTAATTTCGATATGCAACACCTTCTTGAATTAGTTCTTGAATGTGGGCAAATGAACTTAAAAACAATGCAACTTCTCAATGATGCCCATGTCGAAACTTTCGGCACACCATCACCAACAAAAGTAAAAGAAGGTATCCAAGAAGGTCCTGGAATTCTGATCACAGGACACGACTTATTAGATTTGAAACAATTATTGGAACAAACAAAGGGCACTGGAATTAAAGTATATACTCATGGTGAAATGTTACCAGCCCACATGTATCCAAAATTACGAGAATACCCCCATTTTGCTGGTCATTACGGCGGTGCATGGCAACTTCAACGGAAAGAATTTGAAAGATTCGGCGGTCCCATAGTTGTCACTACAAACTGTGTGCTTATTCCTACAAGTCATAATACCTATCTTGACCGATTATTTACACTTCATTGCACAGGTGTTCCAGGTGCCCCTCGTCTTAATGACGGAGACTTCTCCACCGTGATAAAAAAAGCACTTGAAATAGGTCCTCTTCAACCAACTGAAATAAAGGAAAGCACGGTTGGCTTCCATTGGACATATATCCTCTCCATTGCAGACAAATTAATCGACCTTATAAAAGCAGGTAAAATTAAACATATATTCCTTATTGGCGGTTGCGACGGTGCAGAACCTGGTCGCAACTATTTCGCCGAGTTTGCACAAAATACCCCTAAAGAATCCCTTATTCTTACATTAGGTTGTGGAAAATATCGTATCCGCAATTACGACTATGGAGAAGTAGAAGGTATCCCAAGATTATTAGATATGGGACAATGCAACGACTCTTATGGAGCCATTCAAACCGCTCTTGCCCTTGCAAAAGTCTTTAATTGCAGTGTAAATGATTTGCCACTAACTCTTGTTGTTAGTTGGTTCGAACAAAAAGCAGTTGCTGTATTATTAACTTTATTATCCTTAGGCATAAAAGGCATCCGATTAGGTCCTGCCCTACCTGCTTTTATCACACCAAATGTATTGAAAATGTTACAAGAAAAATACGACTTAAAGCCGATTGGTGCTAACGCCAGCGAAGATGTAAAGCAAATACTCCAAAAAGTATTATAAAATGAAATCGGGGAAGGTCTCCACCGTTGAGAGACCTTCCCTAAACAAAAATTTAAATACAGGATATATATTATGTTTAGCAAAACTACAATTACAGCCATACAAGCCTTAGCATATATCGCAATTCACCAGAAAGAGAAACCTGTATCCCATATCGAACTTACTAAGTATATACCTGTATCGACGTCCTACCTATCCAAAATCATGACCCTTCTAACAAAAGCCAGGTTTTTAAATGCACATCGCGGCCCCTCTGGTGGGTTTATGTTAAGTGTCCCCCCCGATCAGATTACACTACTCGAAATTGTCGAAACTTGTGAAGGTAAAATTTTAGGTGATTACTGCAAAGACACCGATGACTTAGACCATGTTTGTGCATTTCACAAAGCAATGTATCAAGTACGTTCATCCTTAATATATACATTAAAATCATGGACATTAGAGAAAATAATTCAAAAACCCTTACCAGATGGACAACTCGCCAATATCCCTAATTGCAAAATGAAATGTGTATATCCAAACCACCTGCACCAAAAAAGAATGTCAATACATAAAAAAATCAACAAATCCTAAAACACCAATTTATAATCATCGCAAAAAAAATAAATACATTTAAATAACTCTTACTTTTCATAACTACCCAATAAAATCATCTATTCCTGATAATTTTCTTTCATTTCTATTTATACGTATTCATTGTCTTAAGGAACAACAATGACTGTATAATATTATCCAAATCCAAAAATATACTACCAATAGGAAATTTAAAGTGAAAAAGAAAAAATTAGAGAAAAGGAAAAGGTCTGAAACACGAATAAAAAACTGGGAAGACCGTTATGATGACTCATTTTCAAAGGACTCATTCCGCCTTAGAAAAGCCACTGTGCATCTTCCAGACAATCAACCCGAAATAAATCTTCCTCAAGACTTTGAACCGAATGCAACAGTAACGTCCCATTCGAAAAAATGGGCTTTTGTTTTTTTAGACTTAGCCAATGGAACGGAAGAAACGTTATGTAAAATAGATGAACGCTTGAAAGAGAAAGATTCAAGTCTTATCGCCCCAGGTGACCGCGTTTTGGTGGAATTTGAAGACAACGGGGAAGCTATTATTCGTGGGATTGCCCCTCGAAAATCAAAATTAAGCCGACTTTCCGTAGACCGAGAAGGTCCACCAGAACAGGTCATTGCCGCTAACGTAGACATCTTGTTTATTGTCGCATCCATAAAACAACCTACATTTAAACCTGGGCTTATTGACCGATTCCTTATCGTTGCTGAAAATGGAAAGGTTGAGCCTATCCTTGTGATAAACAAAATTGACCTCGCCAATACTTTGCCAGAAGAAATCGATGTTTACAAAAATTTAGGGTTAAAAATTATTTTTACCAGTTGTGTTACAAAACAAGGTATAGAAGAGATTGTCCGTTTATTAGAAAACAAAACAGGCGTCTTATCTGGACATAGCGGTGTAGGAAAAACTTCATTATTGAAGTGTATTTGTCCTGAAGTAGATGCGATAACCCTCGAAATAAGCAAAAAAACAGAAAAAGGGAAACATGCCACAACATCAACCAAATTATACCATCTCCCTAATGGCGGAAAATTAATTGACACCCCAGGAATACGGTCCCTCGGATTTTGGAATATTGACCCTGCCTCTCTTGACTATTACTTCCCCGAAATATCCCAGTACGCCGATTCCTGTCGCTTTAATGATTGTTCACATACCCATGAGCCAGAATGTGCTGTACGTGAAGCCGTAAAGAACAAAGAAATACCCCTTATTCGTTATGAATCCTACCTCCGAATTCGGAAAAGCATCGAACAAGACGGCATTACCCCAGGTCGGTTACGAAAAGAAAATATTTTACCCCAAGATATTCTTCCCAATAAATAGAAACTATTTCTTATTCATATAAGTCTCTATTAATACTTACATTAATTCATTAAAAGATTAACCGAAGGAGAACTGCTATGACAAATCGACAGATTTACATCACTACTACTATCTCTGTTTTAATAGTTTTTCTGGCTACTTCATTAATCTCTTATGGAGACCTAAAAAGTTACGTCTCAAAGCCTGACCCATCATATAAATATGAAATCATCGAAGTAAAAGAGATTGAAGGTTGTCAGGCAAAAATCATACAACTTACTTCCCAAACTTGGCAAAATATAGTCTGGACACATTGGCTCATTCTACTTTGTCCACCAGACTCAAAAAATTCAGATATTGCTATGCTAATCATCAATGGCGGTTCAAATAACCAAAAAGAGCCACGATTAAATTCTATGGAAGTAAAAATTGCCTCAATGGTCGCTAAAAAAACCTCCTCTATCATTGCAGTTCTCTTTCAAGTACCGAACCAACCCTTGTTCGACGGAAGAAATGAAGATGAAATTATTTCTTACACCTATGATAAATATCTCAATGGTGAAGGTGATGATTGGCCTCTTCTCCTTCCAATGGTCAAAAGTGCAGTCCGTGCTATGGACACAATCCAGGCAGTCCAAAAAAATAGCGACAACCATGAAATAAAACGTTTCATCCTTACTGGTGGTTCAAAAAGAGGATGGACAACATGGTTAACTTCCGCAACTGGTGACCCACGAGTAGTAGCCATTGCTCCCGTAGTTATTGATGTCCTTAATATGAAACAACAAATGTTACACCAACTCGAATGTTATGGTACATTCAGTAGTGAAATTGAAGATTACACCCGATTAAAAATTCCCCAAAGAATGCACACTCCAAAAGGTGAACAACTTCTAAGTATTGTTGACCCTTATAGTTATCGTAATTCCATGACATTGCCTAAACTAATTATCCTCGGAACAAACGACCCGTACTGGACTGTAGATTCCGCAAATCTGTATTTCCCAGACTTCCCCCCACCAAAATATTTATGTTACCAACCCAATACTGGACATGATATACATCCCACAGGAGTTGCCACGTTAGCTGAATTCTTTATGACTATTAAAAACCACGGAACCTTCCCCACAGTAACATGGAACATTTCCAGAAATAACACCATTACCGTGAAATGGGATAACCCTCAAGGGACAGCCTATTTATGGAAAGCAGATTCCAATAATCGCGATTTTAGAAATTCCAAGTGGGAAAGTATGCCAATAAAAGGGAAACAAAAGGCAAAAGCAAAATTAAAGCCCCCCAAAGACGGCTGGACTGCTTACTACATTGAAGTTCGTTTCCCAGGCTCCTTTGACAATCCATTCAGCATTTGCACACAGATGAAAGTTTTACCAGACAACAAATATCCTTTCATTGTTGACAAAGAAAACATAAAAGCGATACCTGCTACTACAGCGTCAAAATAACAATAAACAAACCCCTTACATTAATAATTTTAATCATCTTGCTTAAAAAACAAAATTTGAAAATAAAGAACCAAACTGTTATAATTTTATTACTTCAAAATAGACGTGGGCGATTAGCTCAGGTGGTTAGAGTACTTGCTTGACATGCAAGGGGTCACTGGTTCAAGTCCAGTATCGCCCACCATTTTTTTATACTTCATTTTGTTTTACCAAGAGGGAGGGATGGGTAGTTTTTATATCACTTTTACACCCCTAAAATACCCCAATAAAATCTTTACACATTATTTCATCTATCTAAAATATATGAATTTATATTGCCCCTTATTATCATAATTTGATATAATAAACTTACCTAAAAATCCTTTCCAACGAAGTGATTTTCCCCATAATCAGATAGAAAGGTGGAGCAAATGAAAGAAAATTCTAATCACGCTTATACTGCAGATGCCATTGGTGTACTTGAAGGACTTGAAGCCGTCCGAAAACGCCCTGCAATGTATATAGGTGATACTGGAGTCCGTGGTCTACATCATCTTGTATACGAAGTTGTTGACAATAGTGTCGACGAAGTCATGGCAGGTTACGGAGATACAATACATGTTACTATACATATAGACAATAGTGTAACAGTTATAGATAATGGCAGAGGGATTCCTGTCGACCCAATGAAAGAAGGGTCACACAAAGGGAAATCTGCCCTTGAAGTGGTTATGACCGTTCTCCATGCAGGTGGCAAATTTAACCATAGCGTTTACAAAGTTTCTGGGGGACTGCATGGTGTAGGTGTTTCATGTGTTAATGCGTTATCTAAATGGTTAGAAGTTGAGGTAAAAAGAGACGACAAAATTTATTACATGGCTTTTGAACGGGGCAAAACCATTACTCCTTTAGAAGTACGTGGCAAAGCAAAAGGAACAGGAACACGAGTCACTTTCTTACCAGACCCAGACATCTTCGAAGAGGTAGTCTTCCAATCCGAAATACTAATAAATCGTCTAAGAGAACTCGCATTCTTAAACGCGGGGCTTAAAATTATCTTTACTGACGAACGAACCGAAGAAGCACCTATCACCCTTCAATATAAAGGCGGATTGGAAGAATTTGTCAAACACTTAAACAAAGGCAAAGAACCTATCCATAACAAACCTATTTTCATCTCAAAAAGTAAAGATGACATCCAAGTTGAAGTTGCTATTCAGTATGTAAAAACCTACTATGAACAAGTGATTAGTTTCGCAAACAATATTCACACGCCAGGTGGAGGAACTCATATCACAGGTTTCCGTAGTGGATTAACCCGAAGCATTACAGACTGGATAGAAAAAAACAACCTGAATAAAAAAAAGAACTTTTCTGTCTCTGGTGATGACACCCGCGAAGGATTAACTGCTGTCGTTTCAATTCGACATCCCAACCCTCAATTTGAAGGACAAACAAAAGATAAATTAGGAAACAGCGAAGTTCAAGGATTAGTAAACTCCATCGTATACAGCGCTCTTCAAGAATATTTTGAACAAAATCCACGCGTCGCAAATCAAATAGCAGATAAAGTATTAGAAGCCGCAGAAGCACGTGAAGAATCACGAAAAGCCAAAGAACGAGTCCGTAGAAAGTCAGCCCTTGATATATTGGGACAGGCTTCCAAATTAGCAGATTGTTCTGAACGAAACCCAGAACTTTGTGAATTATTCATCGTCGAAGGTGATAGTGCAGGTGGTTCTGCTAAACAAGGTAGAGATAGAAGGTATCAGGCTATCCTTCCACTCCGTGGTAAAGTCCTTAACGTCGAAAAAAGCAGACTACACAAAGTCCTCGAAAATAGAGAATATGCATCGTTGCTCAGAGCCTTAGGTATCGATATAACAAAAGAAGAACTATCTCTCGATGATTTGCGATACCACCGTATTATTATCATGACCGATGCTGATGTAGATGGTTCTCATATAAGAACATTACTATTAACCTTCTTTTTCCGTTATACCCCAGAGCTAATCCGCAAAGGACATCTTTATATCGCATTACCTCCTCTTTACCGCATTACACGAAATAAAAAATCACGTTACACCCATTCCGAACATGAGTTCGAAGCATTCATTCTTGAAACGGTAATGGAAAATGTCCGCGTCGTTGCAAGCAATGGCGAAAGTAGTAATGATGAAAAACAGATTCAGGTTCGTACGCTTATCAAAACAATTGAAGCCATACGAAACCTCGAAAAGGTCATTAATCGATTAAATAAAATCTACGGAGTAACAATAGAAGACCTCAAGAAAATTAGAGAACTCCCCCGTGAAAAAATTATCTACCCCGAAGCAATTACACAAAAAGAATGGAAACGTATCTTTGGTGAAGAAAAAGAACTTATCAACACCTCCATCACACCAAAAAATGATAACGGTGACACAGATTCAACACCTCCCGTAAAAATAACCCGATTACCAAACCAAGTAGACATTGCTTTCATGAAAAGTCCCGATTTCTCTTCCTATCTTCATTGGTATGAATCAGCAAATGCCCTTGGAAACCCACCATTCCGAATTTTCAGCAAAGATAACAAAGAAAACAATTTGTTATTCGAAACAGATTCACCAATGGAACTGAGAAATTTCCTAATGGAATTAGGGAAAAAAGACCTCGTAATACAACGATACAAAGGACTGGGTGAAATGAATGCAGAACAACTCTACGAAACAACAATGGACCCAGAAAAAAGGACCCTGCTAAAAGTTGAAATTGCCGATGAAACTTCCGTAGAGCAAATATTTACCGTATTAATGGGTGACGAAGTTGAGCCACGTCGACAATTCATAGAAAAACATGCACTCGAAGTACAAAACCTTGATATTTAAAAGAACCTAAACCATAAAAAAACTTTTTGGGAGAATTTCTAATGGCGGTGAATGAAAATGTAAAGCCAGTCCCTATTGAACAAGAAATGCAATCCGCTTTCCTCGATTACTCGATGAGCGTTATTGTAAGTCGTGCTCTACCCGATATACGAGATGGACTTAAACCTGTCCAGAGACGAATCTTATTTGTAATGCACCAATTAGGATTAACTCCAAACCGTCCATTCCGCAAATGTGCCACTATCGTAGGTGAATGCCTTGGTAAATACCATCCCCATGGAGATCAGGCAGTCTATGATGCTCTTGTTCGTCTTGCACAAGACTGGAACATGCGATATCCAATGGTTGATGGACAGGGAAACTTCGGCTCCATCGATGGTGACAGCCCTGCAGCATACCGATACACCGAAGCACGGCTAACACCCATCGCTCTCGAAATGCTCACCGACATTGAGAAAAATACCGTCGAGATGAGACCCAACTTCGATGGCCGTCTCGAAGAGCCTACCGTCCTACCTTCAGGTTTCCCAAACCTATTGGTTAACGGTTCCTACGGCATTGCCGTCGGAATGGCTACCGATTGTCCTCCCCATAATATCACAGAAATTTGTAACGCTATCATTTATTACATCGAAAATCCATCCGCACCTGTAGAAGATTTTATGGAAATTGTTCCCGGTCCCGACTTCCCAACAGGTGCTATTATTTGCGGAAAAGAGGGAATTCGTAAGGCTTACCGTACTGGGACAGGACAAGTAAAAATCCGAGCCCGCATTAAAGTTCTATCTCAGGAAAAAACAAAGAAAAAAAGTTTGCTCGTTGAAGAAATTCCTTATCAAGTAACAAAACAGAATGTTATTGAATCTATTGCAAAAGCAGTAGAAAACAATAAAGTCCAAGGAATAACAGACCTCCGAGACGAATCAGATAAAGAGGGTATGCGTCTCATCATTGAACTCAAAGGTGATGCCAACCCTCAAGTCGTTCTAAATCAACTATACCAACACACACAATTACAGACTACCTCTCGAATCCATTTCTTAGCCCTCGTTAACAATATCCCTCGTGTGCTGAACCTTAAAGATATGATTCAGCACTATGTCCAGTACCGTGCCGAGATTGTCGAACGTAGAACTCGCTACGACTTACAACAAGCAGAACATCGCGCACACATTCTTGAAGGGCTCTTAAAAGCCATTGACCAAATTGATGCCGTTATTGACCTAATTCGGAAATCAGCAAATCCAGAAGAAGCACAAACACGACTTTGCAAAAAATTAGAAATATCCCAAGAACAAGCCAAAGCCATCCTTGCTATGCCATTACGACGCCTTACAGGCTTAGAAAGGAAAGAACTTCTTGAAGAATATAAGAACTTATTAGAAGAAATAAAACGGCTAAAACATATTTTATCCAGTCGCGAAACCATACTCGCCGAAGTTAAAAAAGAAGTCGAAAAAATTCGCGAAAAATATGGCGACGAACGAAAAACCGAAATTTTAGAATCCATTGAAGAATTTGATATCGAAGACCTAATAGCTGATGAAGCAATGATTATTACCGTATCCAATCAAGGATACATCAAAAGAATGCCCCAAACGACCTCACGCAAACAACGTCGTCGCGGACAAGGTGTAATGGGCATGGAAACCCCAGAAGACGACTTCGTAAAACATGTATTCACTGCAACCGCACATGAATATTTAATGTTCTTCACCAATGAAGGCCGTGTGTACTGGCGTAAAGTACACGAAATCCCCGAAGCAGGCAGAACAGCACGTGGAAGAAATATCAAAAACCTTCTTGCCCTCGGCGATAGAGAAAAAGTAACCGCATTCCTTTCAATAAAAAATCTACACGACGAAAGTAAATTTCTATTTATGGTGACCAAAAAAGGAATGGTAAAGAAGACACCTCTTACGTCTTATAGCAAACCACGATCCACTGGAATTCAGGCAATCACATTAGAGTCAGGTGATGAACTTATCGATGTCCTTGTAACCTCTGGCACCGACAATGTACTTCTCGCTACACGTTCTGGCCTGGCTATCCGTTTCCCAGAAAAAGACGTGCGTCCCATGGGGAGAACCGCACAAGGTGTTGTAGGAATACGATTAGAGAAAGATGACTATGTCGTGGGAGTCTCCGTAGCAAAAGATAACCTTACCATACTCACCGTTACAGAAAATGGTTATGGAAAACGAACAGAAGTCAAAGAATATCGCCTACAACATCGCGGTGGTAAGGGCATTATTAATATCCAGACTCAGGAAAGAAATGGTAATGTTGTCGCAATGCTTACTGTCAGCGATGATGAAGATATTGTAGTCGTTGCCACCGATGGAAAAATGCTACGCATCCCTGTTAAAAGCATTCGAGTCATTGGTAGAAACACAAAGGGTGTTCAGTTAATGAACCTACGTGAAGGTGCAAAAATCGCCTCTGCTGATAAAGCCATCAAAAAAACCGAGACGGAAGAAGAACTCCCTGATAATATAATTATTGAAGAAGAAACAGAAGAAGAACAGACACCTGACCTTTTTGACGAAGATACAAATTCCGAATAATTAAGAAAAAACAAATTCCAAAAAACAATTCATTCTTCTACGTCTTTATTAAGTTCGAAAAAAATGTCTTGAACCAAATCTTTTTTGAGCAGTCCTCTTATGGCTTCTAATATTCGCTCTTTTTCAAATGTTAGACGGTGCATAACAGCAGTATTTTTCACTTGAATATAAAGAACACCACGTTTAAATCCTGCAAGGCTTGTATACTCAGCAAAATCTTCACCAATAATTGTTTCCCATTGTTTCCAAACAGGTATTAGTTCGAATGCTGTCTTAATTACACTTGAATTCGGCAAACCTCCAGCAATATCCGATATTTTTTCAGGTTTATCTTTACGCCTTTTCAATATTACCTTTCCTTATCCGAAATTTATTACTTTCCTTTAATACATTATTGCATATATTCTCATCCACAGCAGTTATTATAACCTGTACTTGCTCAGGTATCACCTCCAAAAATTTCCTGCCTCGTTCTGGGTCTAAATCTGAAAATAATTCGTCTGCCAAAATTATTGGCATTTCCTGTTTCTTCTCCTTACAAAGATATACTTCCGCTAATCGCAACGCATAAGCACATGTTTTTTGCTGACCTTGTGATGCAAATTGACGCACAAAATGACCATTAATTCGCATCCCTATATCATCTCTATGCGGTCCCCTCTGAGTTACTCCTCTTTGAATATCAGATGGACGCCCCTGTTCTAACAACTGCAAAAAACAATCCTCCTCCACATCAGGTTCATAGCATATCTCAAGCTTTTCATCCGCAACAATCTGCGAATGAATATGACTTGCAAATGGACAAATAGCCTCAATAAACTCCCACCTCTTTTGTATCAGCATTTTCGCATGTTCAGCCATTTGCACTTCCCAAACCCATAGTTCCTCTTTATTGACATTCTTTCTCCGAAGTAGTTCATTTCTCTGTCGAAGGGCTCGTTGGTATCCCTGCAATGCTATAAGATAATTCGTATCTGTTTGTGAAAGTTGAATATCTAAAAACTTTCTACGAAAACCAGCACCTTCCCTCACCAAATCGGAAAAATCACTGGTAAAAAAGATAACCCTCAATTTTCCAATCAACTCACTTACTTTCTCTATTTCTACCCCATTTATTAATATCTTTTTATGTCCCTTTTGCCATTTTGACTCAATTACTATACACCCATCACTATCCATATCCGTAACAATTTCACCACTTAAAAGGAACCCTTCCCTCTGATATTGAACCAACTCCTTCTCATTATTAGTTCTTACACTCCGTGATAACGAAAGAAAATATATCCCCTCTAATAATGAAGTCTTACCCTGTGCATTAGCCCCGATTATAATATTTAACCTCGGCTGGAAATATACTTCTAAATCTGTTATACAACGGAAATATCGTGCAATAAATTTCTTCAAATACATGTTTATTCCAGTTATAGAAGGTTCATGGAACTTTTTTAATTAGTTTTGCATTAAAAAATGTAATATTTCTTTACATTTATGGTATAATTTTACTAAAAGATATTACAAAAAGATAAATAAATGTTTACAGCGCATCGTCACGATGTGCAATTTTTGTATTAAAACTAACATTTATTTGCACCACTACATATTGTATGGCTTTCCTTAAAACCACAAAATATTGCTTATGAGCGTTATTGTTTCAACTAATCATAATAAAATTGAATCCACATGCACCGATTACATTGAGAAAAATAAGACTCTTTTTGTAATCGATGCAACACTTGCTCAGGGAATGCTAAATCTTACTACAGGAGCATTCCTGAGCGCCTATGCCTTATATCTTGGTGCAAGTTATGTGGCAATTGGCATATTGGGTGCATTAATGCCTCTCAGTCAAATTTTACAAGTTCCCTCAACTCTTCTTATCGAGCGGTATCAAAAACGGAAAACTATTGCAGTATTTGCACTCACTATTAGCCGTATAGCCATATTACTTTGCGGTTTTCTCCCATTCATTTTCACAAATAATCATATCTTTTCTATCTTCTTCCTCCTATATCTTACCTACGTTACTGCGGGAAATATTGGTGGTTGTGCTTTTGGGACATGGTTTAGAGATTCTTTCAACCCAGACACTTTTTATCATGTGTTAACACAACGATTTATTTATGCTACTTTAATGGGTGCTATTGTAAGTTTTATTGGTGCCTTCGGTTTAGAATTTATAAAA
>DAOSBX010000017.1:0-54492 GCA_035361075.1 Candidatus Hydrogenedens sp.
GGTTGTTTTGTTGGGTAGTGGATAAATTCAACATGTCCGTCAAGATATAGGACGTTACAACCGCCGGGAATATGGTTAAACAGATTAATAGTTCCACCTGCACCTAATTGGTCTAACATAATGAAGATAGTGCTTTGTGCCTGAGTGGTGGCTGATGGATTGTTGATGTCAGTTATCAAAAATCGTTCGATACCTTCGCGAAGACGATATACAGTATTTGAGCCTCCGTTTCCGAAGCCAGTAAGGCGGTCACCTGTAATATCGCCATCCGCAGCCATGTTTAAGTCTTTAACCTGTTCAGGAGAGGGTTGACCATTTCCTTCTGCTATTTGCATGCCAACAATTCCTTGAGGATGGTTTAGAGCCATTTGTAGCAGGGCTAATGGTAGTTGAGCAGGCACTGTTTTTTCACCGGGGAGGTTGACTTGACTTATAATTTGTATAAATATATTTACTTCTGGTGGTAGTTGATTAATTTGTAGTAAATCATTAGGATTATCTCCCATTTTATCAAAGACCCAACCGAAATAGATATAGCTTGCGTCGATGACTGCGACGCCCTGGTAGTAACCGAGGTAATAACAGAAATGGTAATCGTCAGGTGTGAGATTTAATGGCACAGAAGTATAACCTTTAAGAGTTTTTTCGACTGTATCGTTTGCATCTGAGGGACAAATAATAATTGAAGGGTCGGTCAGATATTCGGGATAGATAGATTTCACTTTGGGACCTACTGCCATGTATAGTTCCCATACTCCTATATCTTCTTTTTGAGCGATTTCTAATTCAATAGGTGGAAATTTTTCACCTTTCGATTCGTTAGCGTACATTTTGAAGATTAATCCCCATTGTTTCAGGTTGTTTTGGCAACTGGAACGACGCGCCGCCTCGCGTGCTCGTGCTAATGCAGGTAGTAATATTGAGGAGAGGATGCCAATGATGGCAATGACGACTAATAATTCAATAAGTGTAAAACCGTTTCTTTTCATTTATCACACTCTCTTTTGTATTAATCTATGCTGAGAACAATGACATAATATTTGCTATTGGTTGGTTAACAGGTTGTTTTGTTGGGTATTGAATGAATTCTACATGTCCATCTAAATACAGAACATTACACCCGCCAGGCAAATGATTAAACAATGTAATTGTTCCGCGGGCACCTATCTGGTCGAACATTACGAAGATAGTACTTTGTGCCTGAGCGGAGGCAGAAGGATTATTAATATCTGTTATTAGAAATCGTTCAATTCCCTCACGAAGACGATACACAGTATTTGAACCTCCGTTGCCGAATCCTTCAAGTAATTCGCCTGATATATCACTGTCAATGGTCTGATATAGTTTTGTAAGTTGTGCTGGTGTGGGTTCTCCGTGATTGCGAGCGGTATACATGGCTGTTACCGCTTCGGGACTATTTAATATCATCTGTGTAAAAGCGTAAGGGAACTGAGCAGGCACTAATAGATCCTCTGAAAGTGAACCCTGTTCAATAAATTGAATAAGCAAATTTACTTCTTGACGCAGTTCACTGACCTTTAGCAAATCTGATGGATTGTCTCCCGATTTGTCAAATACCCATCCTAAATAGGCATAACTTGCATCAATCATGTTAACTCCCCATTCTCCGTGAAGGTGAAAACTGATATGAAAATCCTCAGGTGCTAATCCTAAGGCTTCGGCTATTTGTGGTTCTAAACTCACGGCTTTTAAGGATTGAATAGTTTCTTTAGAATCGGATGGACAGATAATTATTGATAGGTCTGTTAAGTATTCAGGATAGACAGCATTTACTTTTGGTCCCACATTGAAATAATTGGAATATATACCGTAATAGTCATTTCGTTCCGCTTCTACATCCATGGGAGGAAATTTTTCACCTTTTGATTCGTTGGCATACATTTTAAAAATCAATCCCCATTGTTTCAGGTTGTTTTGACAACTGGAACGACGCGCTGCCTCGCGTGCTCGTGCTAATGCAGGTAGTAATATTGATGCAAGGATGCCGATGATGGCAATGACAACCAGTAGTTCAATCAAAGTAAAACCCTGTTTCTTCATCGTTGAAATTCCTTAAAACAATGAAAGATTATTTTTTATCTTCTTTTTATTATATTATCAGAAATAGTTTGTAAGTCAATTAATTTTTATTCGTGCATTTATGGTTTTCTGTTTTTATTTTCAACTACACCCTTTGTTGTGTACTATAAGATTATTTGCAAAAATGTTATTAAAAGTGAATTACCTTGTCGTTTGCAGACAAGGTAATTCATATTAAGAAGGCTGTAAGAAATCAATTATGAGGCTTCAAATAATCCCATGATATTTGCTACACCCTGGTTGATGGGTTGTTTCGTTGGGTAGCGAATAAATTCGACATGACCATCGAGATATAATACATTACAACCACCAGGAATGTGATTGAAAAGTAGAGTTGTTCCACCTGTGCCTAATTGGTCAATCATAATAAAGATACTACTTTGTGCTTGTGCTGTAGCGGCAGGGTTATTAATATCTGTAATCATAAATCGTTCAATACCTTCACGAAGACGGTAGACTGTATTTGAGCCACCATTACCGTAGCCTACGAGCAAACTGCCAGAAACATCACCATCCACACCATTATTTAAATCTGTAATTTGAGCTGGGCTTGGGGCAGAATGTGAATCGGCTGCTTGTATTGCTGCTACACCTTGTGGATGGTTAAGAGCCAATTGAGCGATGGCAAGTGGAAGTTGAGCAGGAACGAGCTGGTCTCCTGTTAAACTCACACTTCCGATTAGATTTACAAACATTTGCACTTCAGGTGGAAGTGAATTTATCGGTACTAAATCTCCTGGATTGTCTCCCATACGGTCGAATACCCAGCCGAAGTAAGCGTAACTGGCATCAATTACATTAACACCTGTTCCACCACCGAGATAGAAACCGAAATGGAAGTCATCTGGTGTTATTCCTAATGTGGGGAAACTATCACCTTTTAATGTGTCATTGACAGTGTCTTGAGAATCGGATGGACAAATAACAATGGATGGGTCAGTTAGATATTCAGGATAAATAGCCTTTACTTTAGGTCCTGCGGCAAAAAATAAATCCCATTGTCCGTTATCATCGCGTTGTGCTGCTTCTAATTCTAACGGTGGAAAACGTTCTCCTTTGGATTCATTCGAATACATCTTAAACACTAATCCCCATTGTTTGAGGTTGTTCTGGCAACTGGAGCGACGGGCCGCTTCACGGGCACGTGCTAATGCAGGCAGTAATATCGCTGCAAGAATACCTATGATTGCTATAACGACAAGCAATTCAATTAATGTGAAGCCATGTTTCCTCATTGTTTGTTCTCCTTACTCTAAAAAATGAATTATTATATTAATTAAAATAATAAATCGATTTTTTATCCTTCTCACCTCCTTTCTTACTGAGTTAAAGAAATAAATACAATTATATAATATGAATCTAATTCTATTATAATATAAAATTATATGAATGTCAATAAAAATTAAAAGGGAGAACAAATAAATTTTAAGGGAATAAAATAGGTATTTATAGACTTTGATAAAATTAAAGAACACATTTTGGGTTATTCATAGTTATAAAATTTTTAAAAGGAGCCTTTATAGATTAAAGTTTTTTGTATAACTTTGATAGTTATTTTTTGAATTTTATTTTTACTATGTTTGGTGAAATTCTTTATTTGAAAAGAAAGATATATTATACGTATAATTATGCATTCTTATTAAGAATATTTTATATTAAAGGAGACAAATATGTCATTGAGATTTACGAAAGATAATTTTGCATCTGAAACATCTACAGGAGTTAGTTTAGTTGATTTTTGGGCAGAGTGGTGCGGTCCGTGTCGAATGATAAGTCCAATTATTGATGAGTTGGCTAAGGAATATGAAGGTAGAGTTAAGATAGGAAAAGTGAATGTAGATGAGGAGATGGAGTTGGCGGAACAATTTGGTGTTTCGAGTATTCCGACACTGGTAATATTGAAAGATGGAAATGAAGTAAAACGGTTTATAGGTTTAACTCAAAAAGCAGTTATTTCTTCAGCACTTGAGTCATTTTTAGGTTAGTATTTTCAGGACATAATTTTAAATAATACAAACTAATAACACTTCCCTGATAATTAGTTTATTAATAGGTAGAGTATAAAAACAAAAAAATTAATATTAGGAGAGTTCTATATGAATCTGAGGTCTGTTGCTGTTGTAGGTGCTACAGGTTTAGTCGGTAGAAAAATGATAGAGACATTAGAGCAAAGGAATTTTCCGATAAAATCGATTAAATTTCTTGCATCGGAACGTTCACGTGGAAGGAAATTGCCTTTTAAGGGTGAAGAAATAGATGTTGAGGTTCTGGATGAGAATTCATTTAAAGGGGTTGAGATTGCCCTGTTTAGTGCGGGTGGAGGCACGAGTAAAAAATTTGCACCGATTGCAGTAAAAGATGGATGTGTTGTTGTTGATAATTCAAGTGCATGGCGGATGGATCCGGAGGTTCCGTTAGTAGTGCCTGAAGTTAATGCCCATGAGATAAAGAATCATAAGGGAATTATTGCGAATCCGAATTGTTCCACGATACAGATGGTTGTCGTTTTGAAGCCGATACATGATTATGCGAAGATAAAACGAGTTGTTGTTTCTACCTATCAGGCAGTCTCTGGTGCAGGACAAAAAGCAGTGCAGGAATTATTGGACCAGATGCGTGCGTATATAGAAGGGAAACCGATTGGAGTTAACGTTTTTCCGCACCAGATTTTGTTTAACTGCATTCCTCAGATACCTCAGAAGGATGCGTTTGAGGCGAATGGCTATACAAATGAAGAGATGAAAATGGTCAATGAAACGAAGAAGATTATGGGCGACCCAAGTATCCAAGTCACAGCGACAACCGTTCGTGTTCCTGTGATTAATAGCCATAGTGAATCAGTTAATATACAAACAGAGCGGAAGATAACCGCAGATGAAGCCCGTAAACTTCTATCAAACGCTCCAGGAGTTATTTTGATGGATGACCCTGCAAAACAATTATATCCACTTGCTACCATTGCAGTGGGGCGTTGGGAAACTTTTGTCGGTAGGATTCGTGAGGATATATCTCATCCTTCCGCACTTGATTTATGGATTGTTGCGGATAATTTACTAAAGGGTGCTGCATATAATGCAGTTCAAATCGCGGAGTATTTGTGATTTGTCTGCGTTAAGAAGTGAGATTTATTTCTGAGTTGTTTTATTCAATGTAGGTAATTTCGAGTTGGATTTGATTCATATATGATGAGAGGTGCGTCCATTGTTCGATGTTACCATGGAGCAATTTAATGTGGGTAGCATCTGCTATTAGCTGATTTAGTGTGGGGTCAATAGGAATCCAATCGCCAACGAAGACTTCTGCCCATGCATGATAACCGAAAGCTTGCAGTTCATCGCTCCATACCAGCCCTAAACAGACGCGTGTGGGTATTCCTACTGCACGAGCGAGGGCAGTAAAGAGAACGGTATGTTCATTACAATCACCTTGTTTTGATTCAAGCACACTAAGGGCAGAAGGAATGTTTATTGTGATTTTTTTCTCGATGTTGTTGTATACCCAATCGAAGATTTTTTTGCTTTTTATCCATAAGTCTTGTTCATTTCCAACAATTTCTTGTGCGAGTTGTTTAATTTTTGGATGTTCAACCTGCACAAATGCATCACCAGATAAAGTGTTTGGTGGGATATCCCTAATCAATTTTTCTGTTAACGGAACAGATTTTACTTCAACGGGTGGGCTAATAAAATATCCTTGGGGTGTGTGTACCTGATATGGGCTTGTTGGGAGTGGATTTGTTTCACTAATACCATCAATCTTTACCCACATTTGTTTGGCACCTCTAAAAGGTTTTACCCCTTTAGGTTTTATGGCTGTGCTTACGATTAAATTTCCTGTATCTTCAGGGCGTGTATTGAGAGCTTCGGTTGTGCTAATTTTTTTTAACTTTAATCCGAACGGTGTATGTGCCTGAATGAGGTCCTGGTCAGGTGTAACCCATATAGTTGAAGTTAATCCACCAAGGGTAACAGTCATGCGATACGTCTCAACTTCCTCTCCTATTACGTGTAATAATTCTTTACCTTGGGAGGTGATGATAGCCTTTTGAGTAGACATTGACAAGGGGTCAAAAACGTCAACGGAGATACTTTGTCCTGGTTCTAATACTGGGGTATCCATGAGTGGTAATGCTGGTCCACCTGCCAATAAGACATTTTTACCTACGGGTATTGAGTAAGGAATTTCTTCCTTTCCTGTGATGATTTTACCTTTCAATTGTTGGTCATTGTATTCTCCATAAATCATAATTCGTATATCTTCAGAACGAAAAGTCAACTGAAAATTTTCTAACCCTTTCTTTTCACTGAACCATGCGAAACCATCAATAGATAATTTTACTGGTGTTGAGAAGATAACTGTTTCCAAACGGGAAAGGAGATTTAATTTGAAGGCGGGTCCGTATGGACTCAGCTGGTCAGGTTGTGTCCAAGTTTGGATAAATCCGATTCTTTTATCATCATTTGTATATAAACCGACAACCCATTCTTTAGGTTCTTCCCAACGTTTTTGGGGGAATGACCATGAGGATTTTGAAAAGTATCCTTCGCGAATAAAAAGCAGGGTCATCATGCCTGCCCAGAACAGGATGATAGCGATATAGACTATTAGACGAGTTGTTTTCCACAGCATTTTTTATACTTCTTTCCACTGCCACAGGGGCAAGGGTCATTAGGTCCTACTTTGGGTCCTACGCGAACAGGGACACGTTTCGGTTTTTCTTCTTCACTTTCTTCCTTTGATGAACCATCTGGCACAGATTGTCCACCTAATGCGAATTTTCGGGTATCGAAAGCAGAAAAACTACGGTCAGCTTCTTTGTCCGCTGCGATGTAACTATATCGTTGCAAATGTGCGAAGGGGTCATCCTCCGCAGTTCCAGCGGAGGTGCGTATTGGTATTTGGCGTTTTTTGCGATATTCAGGGTCGGTGATTCGGAACAGGGATTGGACAACATTCATCTCGATGGACTGTATCAGATTTTGGAATAGTTCGAAAGCCTCTTGTTTATATTCGAGTAAGGGGTCCCGTTGTCCATAAGCACGCAATCGCACCGATTCGCGTAAATAATCCATTTCGTAAAGATGGTCAATCCATTTTTCATCTACTGCTCGTAAAAGAACCATTAATTCCAATTCGTGAATGCGTTTTCGTGCTAACTTTTTAAAGTTTACTGGTGGTAAGGACATGCCTTCTTTTATTTGATTCTCATACTGTTTTTGTAATTCTTTTTCAAGAAGTTCATGTCGATGTTCGTATTCTTTCAAAACTTGTTTTAATATACTTTCTTGCAAAGATAAAGGTTCGTCATCGGATTCACCACTTAAGTCGAAATCAATACCGAAAATTTTCTTTAATTGTTTTTGAAGTCCTTCTATGTCCCATTGTTCTGGTAATTGGTCTTCTGGGGCAAATTGGTCAAGGGTGTCGGCAATAATATTAGAGAACATTTCCTTTAATCGTTCAGTTACATCTTTATCTTCAAGCACATCCTGACGCATTGCGTAGATATATTTTCTTTGTTTATCCATGACTTCATCATATTCAAGGAGGTGTTTTCGAATTTCGTAGTTGTACTCTTCAACTTGTCTTTGGGCTCGTTCAATTGACCTCGAAACCATTCTTTGACTTAATGGTTGTGCATCCATTTCGCTATTACTACCGAACATATCCAGTAGACGTTTAACGCGGTCGCCACCGAACAGACGGGCTACTTCATCCTCAAGACTTACGTAGAAACGTGTGGTGCCAGGGTCACCTTGTCTGCCAGCACGGCCTCGTAATTGATTGTCAATACGACGTGCTTCGTGTCGTTCTGTGCCAATGATATATAATCCACCTAATTCACGGACACCTTCAGCCAATTTGATGTCTGTACCACGTCCTGCCATGTTGGTGGCGATTGTAATTGCGGATTTTTTTCCAGCGTTAGCGATAATCACGGCTTCGCGTTCGTGATGTTTTGCATTTAAAACCTGGAAATCGTCAATTCCTACTTCCTGGAGCATTGCTGATAATTTTTCCGATTTTTCTATGCTTACAGTTCCGACGAGGATAGGTCGGTCTGTTGCATGAATTCGTTGAATTTCTTTTACGACATAATGGAATTTACCGTTTTCTGTTGCAAAGACGAGGTCATTCAAGTCTTCACGGATTAAGGGTAAATTTGTTGGTATTTGTGTTACTTCCAATCCGTAGATTTTACTGAATTCTAAAGCTTCAGTGATAGCGGTTCCTGTCATACCTGCTAATTTTTTATACATTCGGAAGTAATTCTGATAAGTAATAGTGGCTATTGTCTGTGATTCGAAACGGATAGGCACACGTTCTTTTGCTTCAATCGCCTGATGTAATCCGTCAGAGTAACGCCGTCCTTCAAGGGCTCTACCTGTAAATTCGTCAACAATAAGTACTTCGCCATTGCGGACAATATAGTCTTTGTCTCGATGATATAAATTATGGGCACGAATGGATTGTTCCAAGATATGGACAATGCCGATATTGGTATCTGTGAAAAGGTCATCAACTCCTAATAATCGTTCTGCCTGTTCCATGCCTTCGTCGGTTATCAATACATATCGCTGTTTCTCATCTACTTCGTAATGTTCGCCACGACGTAACCTGCGAACGACCTCGTCTACCTTTACGTAAATATCTGAGCTACGTTCAGGACGACCTGAAATAATAAGGGGTGTTCTTGCTTCATCAATGAGTATGGAGTCGACCTCGTCGACAATAGCATAATTTAATCCGCGTTGAACTTGGAAATCTTTTCTTACAGCCATGTTGTCGCGTAGGTAATCAAAACCGAATTCGTTGTTGGTACCGTAGGTAATGTCTGCGCGGTATCCTACCTGTCGTTCATAGAGTCCCATGTCATGTTGGATGAGTCCAACGGTTAGACCTAAGAACTGGTAGATAGGTCCCATCCATTCCGCGTCACGGCGTGCTAAATAGTCATTTACGGTAACTACATGTACGCCTTCTCCAGTTAAGGCATTTAAGTATACAGGCATTGTAGCAACTAATGTCTTTCCTTCGCCTGTAACCATTTCTGCAATGCCACCTTGATGGAGAACAATGCCACCAATAATCTGCACGTCAAAAGGTCTTAACCCAACAACTCGTTTGGCTGTTTCACGAACTACCGCAAAAGCATGGGGAAGTAAATCATCCAAACTTGCACCTTGCGAGAGTTTTTCTTTTAATATTGCTGTTTGGTTTCGCAACTCTGCATTTGTCATTTTGACGATACGAGGTTCTTCTTCACGGACTGCATCTAACAACGGTAGAAGTTTCCGCACCGCTCGTTCTTTACTTGAACCGAATATCCATTCAATAACTTTGAATATCACTGTTTTGAGTCCCTTTTATTTGAAGATAGCATTTCGTTTTCACTTGTGATTATTCGATTATTAATAAACGTTGTAAACTATAAAATTTGTAACTAATTATATGTTTATCTTCGTTCAGAGTTAATTATATTATATGTTATCTTTAACTAAATATTATTTTTTGTTGTTTTTATTCACGAATGTTTTTTATTCTCTCAAACGATTGTAGGCTATCCGATTTCAGTTTCTATTTAAAAAATTTAATTCTCTCTCCTTTGAATATATTTAAATTCGTATTGGGTGTATTATTATACACGAATTTAATTATTGCTTATATAGCAAATAGATTTTTACGGAGTATCATTTTTTATTTTATGTCAAGTATAATTATTCTTTTATAGAGACCCAGTGTTAGGTTATAATTCTCATATAAGTAAATATTTAATTTATTTTATAAATTGTTGTGATAAAAATCTTGACGGTAAAGATAAAATTGTGTTAATTTTGCAAAAAAAGTAGTATAATGTTTTATTATTTATAGGTATAAAGTTATTGATGTTAAAAATGTAATATGGAGTTTTAACGATGGAAAGATTTATGAGGATGAAATTAATTTTAATTGGTATTTTATTTTTTCAAATAATGGGTATGTTTTCATCGGCTTATGCATGGGGTCCCCGTGCGAAGCAGGCAATAACGGCAATGGCTATTCAGATGATACAGTCTGAATTCCCATATACATTTCGACCGTCGGGCTCTGCTGGTGTTGGTTATGAGAAGGAGGCGATACAGGGTTCGGCGGATGGATGGCAGACCATAGCGGAATTTTATTCATTTGAAAATGAAGAGGCTATATTTTCGGCAATAACGTCAGAAATTCAATTGCTACGGGATATTCGGAGATTTGGACCATCTTCTTATTATGCGTATCGTTTAGGTGTTCTCTCCGCATTAGTAGCGGATTTGATGATTCCTTATGGGTTTGCGTGGACAGATGAAGAACGACAACTTCAAAAGGTAGTAAATGAAGATATAGATAAACAGTTGGACTCTTATGCATATCAAGCACAGCAAACGCAGAGAAATTTTATTATTGATGTAAAAAAATATTTTTCAGAACGGCGTCCATACTTTGTGGAGAACAAACGACTTATCGCAAATGATTATCGTCTTGGTAAAGGATATAATGGATTACTTGCAAAAGCAGGACTGGATTATTTTGTGCGGACTGTTAGAGCAGTCTCTGATGTCTGGTACACCGTGTTACGACCTGAGGATGAGGGGGTTTGGGTAAGTCCCCCATCTGACCGTACTCGGGCATGGTATTTTGTGAAAGAAATTGAATTTCTGCTTGATGTAAAGAAGAATATGTTTCAGGCAGATAAAGTATATGAAAACTTTACAAAACTGAGCCTAACTCCCCCTGAGGCGGTGAACCGTATTGGCGACGCGTTTTATCGTATGAATTCTTCGGAGGCGAAAAATCGGGCTGTCCAGTTATGGCGAAGTGCATATACTGTGTCAGCGGGAGAACTTCGGAATACTATAGCGAAAAAGTTAAGTAAATATTATTATGATCAAGGGCAAACCAGTCTTGCTCGTGCTAATCAACCGGGAGGTAAAGAAGAAGATCTGAACAATGCTTTATATAGTTTTCAGCAAGCAATTGAATTTGATAGAGAAAATCAAGAGATTGTTAATATGATACAGCAAACGTATCAGGAAATAAAGGAACGAACAGAATATCGAAATATGTTAGTGACTATTATCTCTCAAGCGGAGAAGACCCAAGAAGAAGCGGAAAAATATCGGTTGTCGGGTGACTATGGAAATGCAATATTGACCTATCGTATTGCAGTGAGTTTGTATAATTCTGTGGATGATCGCTTCAAAGATTTGGAAAGCAATGCCAAGGGCGGATTGCGAAGAGTTAAGAAAAGTATTTCTGATGTTATAAATGAAGTGTTAGACCGTGCGAGCGATGCGATTGACCAAGGGGACCAGCATAAGGAAAGTAACAGGTTCGAAGAAGCCATATCTGCTTATTCGAAAGTGGAAAGTATTGTTAGCGTGATTCCAGATGATGAGAATCCGACATTAACACAACAAAAACAAAATGTAATTGAACTTTCCAAAAAGCGTATTGAAGAAGCAAAGATTGCGAAAGTTCGTTATGAGCAAGCGATGCAAGAAGCACAACAGCGTGCTGCACAGCAAGGTGGTGGTGGCGGTGGTGGTGCACCACGCCTTGTTCCACCTCCAGCAGCACCACCGGGAGGAATTCGTCCTGTAGCACCACCTGCTCAACAGTAGTATGGTTTTCTCAGTAGTGAGAAGTGATGCAATATTAAGAATTATAACGTGTTGGTGAAAATAAAATGGTTTTGTGGATGAAACACGATAAAATAATTTTCTTGTTGCTATTTGTTTTCTTTGTGGTGAGTATTATTTCATGTTTTGCACAACAACAGGAAACAGGAGATAAAGGATGTGGTCCATATCATTCTCGATTTGCAATACAGCCACCTGCAAAGCAGATTAGTAAACCACCTTCTCGTGTTCCACTGGAAAATGAACCTGCACAACCAATAAAAGCACCTCAAGCAAAAAAGTCGTTAACGGCACCACCAGCAGAACCCAAAGAGTCACCTCCACCTAAAAAGTCGTTGAACAATCCGCCAGCTACGGCGATTTCTACTCCACCAAAGAAAAATCCTCTCAATAATCCACCAGCACAGCCCATAAAAGCACCGCAGGTGAAGAAGGCATTAACTGCCCCGCCAGCAGAACCGAAATTAGCCCCTCCCCCTAAAAAGGCGTTGAGTAATCCGCCAGCCCAGGCTATTCGTCAACCGCAGGCGAAGAAAGCACTGACTGCCCCGCCAGCAGAACCGAAATCAGCACCTCCTCCTAAAAAACCATTAAGTAGTCCTCCACAACAAGCAATAAAACAACCTCCAGCAAAACAACCATTGAATAGTCCTCCTGCTGTCCAAAAATCAGCGCCGCCACCTAAACAGCCTTTGGGGAAAGAAGGTATTTCACGGGTTGCTCCATATTGTATTGGGGTACGGGAACCAGGTTCTGAGGACACAGTTCGGTTTTTGCATTAATTTGCGGGTTTCTTTTTAAGGGGAATAATCATAGGTTCTGAGTAATTCGTTTGTTTATTTAGGAACTCATAGGTAAGCCAAAGCATTAGTAATGTGGTGTGGACATTAATCCCGTCGTTGGGATTTTTAGTGCCTGAAAAGGCACCGTCATCCCTCTGGTAGGTTAATAATTGGATAAAATTGTTTGCGTCGACATTATTTTTTTCTCCGAGATAACAAATAAATGCCAATGCCTCTGTTTTTAAATCTGTTGGGTATGTGATTGTTTGTGATATGTTTAATAGTTGGTGGGTAATTTCTTGTTTGAACTGGATTACCTCTGGGTCTGTTTCAGATAAGCAACCTTGTTCTATAAACCAACCTAATGCTAATGCTGTATGTGTCGTAGAATAACCACCTTCATAAAGTTGTTTTTTTAATATTGATAATATTTTTTGTTTTGATGGACAACCATCTTGTTTTTCTATGAATAGTGCCTGTATTTCCATCCAAATAAATGGTTCTGCTTTTATTGGTTTTTTCCATGGAATAGATGTGTAGTTTACTAACCTTCCATAAACTTCTAATGATTGTATATCTTGTCGGCTTGGGATACGAGTGAAAGAATGTTTAAACGAAAATTCATGATCAAGGTTGAATCGACGGTAGAGATAATCTAACAAGACAAGGTCTTCGACCCGAAATTGAGATTTATGGATGTGAACATAATTTAATATCTTTTGCTGTGCCTGTTTTAACATGTCTGTTTGTTGTTGTGAAGGCTGTGCGGAGCTATTAATAATAGCAAGGCATAGAGCAATAAGCGGAGAAAGGTACAACGGAGGAATAATCATTTCGGTTGTTGCTCTTTTAGTTTTCCTTGGATTTTATCAATAAGAACTGCTGTTAATATGACGAGTCCCAATGTTACTTGCTGTCCAAAGGTTTCGATTCCAATCCAATTAAGTCCACTATTTAATGTGAATACGACGCACAATCCTAATAGTGTTCCCCAAAGGGAACCTTTTCCTCCGCTCAAACTTGTGCCACCGATTACAACACTTGCGATAACCGCAAGTTCATCGCCGATACCTACCTTTGGACTACCAGAACCCATTCGTGAGGCTAAAATAACGCCTGCTAACGCAGAGAGGGCACTGCATAATATATATATAGAAAGTTTTACTTTTTGTATAGGAACCCCACTAAGGCGAGCCGATTCTTCGTTTCCACCAATGGCGAGGGTATGTCTGCCTAAAGAGGTGTAATGAAGGATAATTAATCCCAAAAAAAATATCAGTCCGAAAATAACGACACTGATGGGTATAATTTGAAGACACATACCCCGACCTAACATTAAGAAATTATCTGGAACAGGACTGATAGGTTTCCCATTGGTTATGATATTTGCTAACCCACGGAGCAAACTCATAAAGGCAAGTGTGACGATGAAAGGCTGGATATTCAAGAAGGTAATTATGCTCCCCATAATAATTCCAACGAATATGCCTAAAGTGGGACCTAATAAGAATGCTATTGGCACGAAATGTAAAGATATAGATGATATATAAACCGCTACTAAGGCAGAGATGACACCGGACATGGCTCCTAATGAGCCAATGGATAGGTCGATACCTCCCGCCATGATTACGAATGTCATGCCGATTGCCATAATCCCGAAGATGGATAATTGATTTAGGATTAGTATGACTGTGGGAAAGGAAGCGAACCCAGGTTGTGCTTTTTGTCTGCCAATAAATTCGAAGATAATAAATTCGAGAACAAGTGTAATTGTTAACGGAACCCAAGAGCGGAAAAAGAAGGTTTTTATTCCTTTATTAAGCCACATTTTGCTTTTTATATCCTGTGGCAAACTGCATGATTTTTTCCTGTGTCGCTTCATCTCGTGAAAGTTCACCGACTAAGGTTCCTTCGTGCATAACAAGGATTCGGTCACACATGCCTAAAACTTCAGGGAGTTCGCTGGAAATCATAAGAATAGCCACTCCTTGTTCTAAGAGTCTATTCATAAGTCGGAAAATTTCCGCTTTGGCGCCGACATCAATTCCGCGGGTAGGTTCGTCGAAGATAAGGATGCGTGAATTAGTGAATAGCCATTTGGCAAGAACTACTTTTTGCTGGTTTCCACCACTTAAATTTTGGGCGATTTGTTCTATGGAAGGGGTACGTATCTGAATATCGTGCACATATTTTTCTGTAATTTCTCTTTCTTTGGGGAGATTTAAGAAAATGCCTTTTGTGATGGCTTTTAGGTTTGCTAAGGTTGTATTTTCACGAATAGTCATGCCGAGAACAAGTCCCTGATTTTTACGGTCTTCCGTTAATAGACCGATACCATGTTTAATTGCTTCCTGAGGGGAACGAATTTTTACTTCTTCGCCGTCGATATAGATTTTTCCGTCATCTATCGGGTCTGCACCGAAAATAGCACGAGCCACTTCTGTCCGACCTGCACCGACTAAACCTGTTAATCCTACTATTTCACCAGAATATACTGAAAAACTTATATTTTTAAATGCACCACGTCGTGTTAAATTCTCTACGCGTAAACGTTCTTTGCCACGGGGTAAAAAGATTTTTGGATATTCCTCGGTAAGTTCGCGGCCTACCATCATCCGTATTAAGTCTTCGCGGGTAACATCACATACTTCGTGAGTGCCAACATATTGCCCATCACGCATTACGGTGACCCGATTGCCAATCTCATATAATTCTTCCAATCGATGTGAGATATAGATAATTCCTAAATTCTGCCTCCGTAGTGATTTAATCAGTTCAAATAATGTTTTTAGTTCATGGTCGGTGAGTGTTGCGGAGGGTTCATCCATAACAATAATTTTTGATTTAATACTTAGTGCTTTAGCGATTTCAACCATTTGTTGTTGTGCGATACTTAACTCTGCAACTGGTAGACGGACATCAAGTTTTAAGCCAACCTGTTCCAGCACTTTGGTTGCTTCGTCGTACATTTTTTTCCAGTTAATTAGCGGTGTTTTGGGAATGCGAGGTTCACGACCAAGAAAAATATTTTCCGCTACGCTGAGGTAGGGGATAAGGTTGAATTCCTGATATATCATACTGATGCCCAATTGTTGAGCATGATATGGAGATATAATATGAATGGGTTGTCCTTCTAAAAAGATTTCTCCGGAATCCATGGGGACTGCACCGGATAGTATCTTCATTAATGTAGATTTACCGGCTCCATTTTCGCCGACCAGACAGTGCACTTCACCATAACGCACTTCCAATTTTACTTTATCCAGTGCCAGGACACCAGGAAATCGTTTTGTAATATCACGCATTTCAAGTAGTAGGGTTTCGCTCATAGATTTGACCCTTCTGAAAGTAGAGTTTCACGAGTTATTAATTTTACAGGTACATATTTTACACGAGGGGGCTGTGCTCCCTTAAAGTATTCGTCAATTGTTTCCATTGCTACTTTGCCAATTTCCTTTGGAAATTGGGCAATATCGGCAATAAGTGCTTTTCCGTCGCGAATCGCCTGGCAGGCTTCTGGTGTTGCATCAAAACCTACGATTTTGATTTTATCTTGTAATCCTGCGGATTCTATTGCTGCTAATGCTCCCAGGGCTGAGTCATCGTTAATCCCAAATATTGCACTGAGGTCAGAACGAGAAGCAATCAGGTCCTGAGCGGAACGCATGGCTTTATCACGTTGTCCTTCCCCAGGAATTTTCTGGACAATGGCTATGTCTGGATATTTCGCTAACGCATCTTCAAAACCTTTAACCCGTTCCTGAACCGAGGTTACTGTCGGGTGGTCAATAATAGCGACTTTACCTTGCCCGTTTAGTTGCTTCGCTAAAAACTCACCTAACAACACACCACCTTGATAATTGTCAGAGGCAATATGACAAATAACATCCGTATCTTTTACGGCAATGTCTACGGTGAACACGGGTATTTTTTTATCCATCGCTTGCTTTATCAGGGGAGCCATCCCACTGGAATCTGTAGGTGCAACGACTAAAGCACGAACCCCTTGTAGAATGAACATCTCAATCTGGTCATTTTGTTTGCGAGGGTCAAATTCCGCATACTGAATTCGCAAATTAATATTCCGCTGATTTGCTGTTTCTTTCATAGCCCCAGCCAGATCTTGGTAGAAAACGTGAGTTTGTGTTAGTAACGAAGCTCCAACCGCTCCACTATTAGAATTATTTTGGGCTGGCTCTTTACTGCCAATAGGAGCTGAACAACTAAAAAATGTAATAGATAAAAAAACAGAAAAATATAGTAGTTTCTTTCCTATTTTCATAAGCAGATTACTCTTTTTGTAAATGATTTTATATTTCAATAAAATCATTTTAATATATAGAATATGTGTTTCTCCAATTACATCTGACAATTATAATGATGAGAATGATTTAGTAATGTCTATTCCAGATAGGTTTTTATTACGGATAATATGAGTATAGAAGTAAGAAGAAATGATGAGTTAAGGGTTTAGAAATCATATTAAAAGAGGAGGATGATAATATCTTATTGATTTTTTTCAGATATTAGTTTTTCTACTGTTTTTTTAATGGCTCTTTCTAAAGAAGGGGAATAACCCCTGTAAAATTGTTTAATGTTTAGGTCTCCATCCAATATAAAAATAGCAGGTACCCCCGAAAACATGAATTTTTCATTTGTTTCTTTATCTGTTTCGATAAACACGTTTACTGTTTTAATATTTTTTTCGCTTAGGAATCTTTTAATCTGGTCTATATTCCCATCCCAAACATTTACTGCAATAACAGAAAACTGTTCGGGATTGTATTGTTTTGCTAAATTTTCCATAATAGGTAATGCTTGGCGACAAGGACCGCACCAGCTTGCCCAGAAATCCAAGATAATGGCTTTTTTACCTGAAAAGGAAGACAATTTAACTTCGGAAGTTCCATCTATCCCCTTAATGGTTAGTTCAGGGGCTTTTTTGCCAATCAAAGGGTGGTTATCTCCATTAATTCCTAAGAACTTAATGCCATAGTGTACCGAGAGATAAATTACTACTATGGAGAACAATAGTACTAAAACAATTCTCTCTTTTTTAAACATATTCTTTTCCTTCTTAGACAGCATATTATTATAACATCTTTTTTAGATTTTATCTTCTATTTTGATTTTCCCTCCAAAATATCTAAAATTTCTTTCTTTAAACTTTCTCTCATTCCTTGCGAAAATCCTGAATGTCCTCCGTGAATGACCCCATCTTTACCTATGATTACTAATCGAGGGATGGATTGAACTAAGTATTGTTCTGCTGTTTTGCCTGTTTTATCCATAAGTACTGGTATTTTTATATTTTGCTTTTCTATGAATCGTGTAATTACATTCTTATCTTCTTGAATATTCACTGCGAAGAATGCAACATCTTTATCTTTTAGCTCTTCACTGACAGCCTGCACAACAGGCATAGCCATTCGACAAGGCCCACACCAGCTTGCCCAGAAATCTAACACCACAACTTTTTTATCCTTAAAATCTTTCAAAGATACTTGAGAGCCATCTAATGAGGTTAAGGTAAAGTCTGGGGCTTTTTTGCCTAATAAGGGGTCTTTGGTTTCTTCTCTCTCAAGTTTCGTAACACCTTCAGGTGGTGTAAATTTGAAAACCTTATCATCTACAGCAGAGTTAAGTTTCCAATCGGTGAAATAATACGTGGCTTTTTTTGCAGTATTGCCTGAACGAATGGTTTCTGCTGATATTCTTATTAATTGTGGATTAGCCTCGTCTGAGAACCAGAGGTCGTAGGTTTCTCCTTTTTCGGTTTCGATTTTGTAATATTTTTCTTTTGTGCCTGTATCGGGATTGGAGACAACTTCATATTTTTTCACCTCAAAATTAATAGGAGTATCTTCTTCACCGAACAGAATTGTATCCATTAGTTCGAGCCCCTGAATGAAACTGAACATCCTTAACCCTTTAGGAGCTTCTCGTTCTATATACTTTTTCTCTTCATCAGAATAAATTGTTATATTGGGACCGTTACGGAAAAATTGTATTGTTCCTTGACTATACTCCATGGAGACAAAAGATAATTTGTCACCTTTGGTAGTGATATTAAAGGTATGTTGCATATCTTGCATTTTGTTGTCGTCGGTTAATGTATAAATTGCTTTTACCTGTACTTTACATGTCTCCGCATTCTGGATAGGTTTTAATATGTCTAAAAACGATTGTTTTTCAGTCGTTTTTTCTGTGTTTTGCTCTGCATATAAGCTAAAGAAGCAAAAAATGGTGATAGTTAGGAACAGTAAAAAAGTTGTTTTACCTATGTTCATAGAAAATCCTTTCTTTATTATTTTGTTTTATATCTTTTGTCAATGCGATGTCATAGTTCTTCCCATGGATTTGTAAATTGGTCACGAGATGATGACGGGTCTGGGATATTTTTTTCATAGATTTCGACATTATGTAATTTTCTTAATTCTTCCATTTTTTTTGCCATTAGGATATTGGGAGCAAGCAGATGTTTTACTTCTTCAATGGTTGGTATGCGTTCTGGGTTATGTTCAAGGACTTTTAGGACTACGTAGGCATCGGGCATAATTTGTGCTTTGACTACCCCTGTGCTATCCCGTGCCATTCTTTGGAATTCTGGCATGTAAACAGGGCCTAAAATAGTTCCTGGTTCTGCATTTTCCGCAACAGTCCAGAAACCGCGAAATCTTGTCGATTCAGGATTATTCTCAATATCACTTTCGATAATTTTTATATCCTTCATTTCGGGGACAATAACAGCGGATTCTTTTTGTTGTATAATTTCCTCTACGAGTTTGTCAAAGTCTTTTCCGCTATCTATTTGTTTGCGATATTCTGCACATATTCTTGCGGAATTGGACAAAGTAGTAGGCACGAAAATACCCCTAAATTTAATTGTTTCATATACGTGAAAACTGTTTTTGCGTAGATTATACTCTCTCTCCAATTCTTCTGCAGTTACATTTAACTTTCCTGCTTTCAAATCTTCTGATACCAGGTAAGCAACTGCTTGTTCTCCTAATAGACGTTCATAGATTTTATCTGTTTCTTGCTCGATATACTCTTTCATTGTACGGAGTGTTGCAGGAGTTAGATTATAAACCTGCATTAATGGTGTAACTGTATTCCCTTCTGGAATGGGAATATTCCAGATAGAACGAAACTGGTCTTCATCATCGCCAGCCTGCTTAAAAAATTGTTCTCGGGCTATTTCACGGTTAAGGGATATTTTTCCTTCCTCAGCTAACTTTTTGCCTAATGGAATTTTAATTTGCTGGTCGATGTATTGATTTAAAACCCGTAAGAAATCGCCACGGCTGGTTATTTTTGGTCGTTCTCGGTCGTCCATCTCTCGTAGGATTCGATATAAATCACCCCTTGTAATATATGTATTGTCAATCCGTGCGATTTTTATCGTTTCTGGGTCGCCAATTCTACCACAGGATGTGGTGAATAAAAGGAATAATCCTACTATTATCAATTGGATACAGTTATACAAACATTTCATTACGCTGTTTATCCTATATCAAACTCTTTTATTATGGATAATTATAAAACGTTGCATGTAGCAAAAGTATACCACAAATTTACAGCCAACATTAAAGGAGTTCCATTAACTTTTTACGGACTTCTTCAAGTTTTGCCCGATTTCCACTTTGATTGTAAACATCTTGTAGACTTCTAAGAACTAAAATAACAGATGGGTCTTTTTCTCCCCATGCTTTTCGCCATATTTCTAATGCTTTGATAAAATATACCTCTGCCTCGCTGAACCGTTTTAACGCAAGATATAGCAATCCCATATTATTATATGTAGTGGCTAACTCAGGGTGGTCTTCTCCTAAGTAGCTTTGTTTAATTTTGAGTGCTTCACGGTAATACATATCAGATTCTTGATACCTTTTTGTTTCGTAGTATAGCCCGGCAAGGTTATTTATGGTTTTTCCCACTTCTAAGTGTTGTGGTCCGTAAATTCTTTGTTTCATCTCGATGGCTTTCAAATAAAATTCTTCTGCTTCTTTAAATCGACGTTGTGCTTGATATACACCTGCTAAATTATTTAATGCCCTTGCTAAATCGGGGTGATCCATACCGCCATATGCCGATTTCCATATCTCGAAGGAACGAAGATATAGAGGTTCTGCAGAACCATATTTGCCCTGAGCCAGATATAAGGCTTCTAAATCCTGCAGGATCGTTTCAACATCAGGATGGAGAGGACCTAATACTTTCTCTCGTATTTCTAAGGCACGCCGATACAAACTTTCCGCAGGTGGGTATTTTCCTTGCTGTTCAAATAGACGTGCCAATTGATGGTACAAGGTTGCTACTGCGTTATTAAAAGTGCCCATGCTCTTTTCAAGGATTTGTAGTGCTTGGCGGAAAAATCGTTCTGCTTCTTCATAACGGTGCTCTGATTTTCGTAGTTCACCTAAATTTGATAGTACAGCAGCGACATTAGGGTGCTCTGGTCCAGATAATTTTCGCCATAATTCAATGGCTTCAAGGTAATGTCGTTCTGCCTCAATAAATCGTTCCTGAAAACGATATACTTCCCCCAAGTTGTTTAATGTCGTTGCAACATTTGGATGTTCCGAACCATATTTCTTTTTCCAAATTTCTAATGCCCTGACGTATGCTTTTTCTGATTCTTGTAATTTGCCTAAACATTTAAGGACTTCTGCCCAATTGCAAAGAGCGTTTCCGACATTTATATCTTCGGGTCCGAATATTTCTTCCCATATTTGAAGGCATTTCATGCTAAGAGGTTCCGCCTTTTGAGGGAATCCTTGAGCTTTATACAACTCTGCTAATTGATAGTATGTAACAGCAATGTCAGGATGTTTGGGTGGTAGGAAACTTTGTTTAATTGTGAGTGATTCTTGATATAACTGTTCTGCTTCAAAAAATCTGCCTACAGTCCGATAATACCCTGCTAAATTATGTAATACCCTTGCTACATCAATACTCGCATTACCCCATATAGAGCGGTATAAGTTAACTGCCCGCTCTGTATAATGAATTGCCTCTTGTATTTTCCCCTGTGCGTGACATAGGACGCCTAATGCATTTAACGTGAATGCAGTTTCTGGGTGGTTGGAACCCAATGCACTTTCGCGTATCTCCAATGCCCGTCTATATAACGACTCCGCAAGTACCAGATCATTTTGCTGACGATATATATCACCCATTAGTTGTAATGTTGAAGCAACTTCTGGGTGCATCGGACCGAGAATTTTCTCACGAATGTCTAAAGCCTCCTGAGCACTTTTCTCCGCCTCTGCAAAATTCTTCATCGTCATATACAAACCGGCTAAATTATATAAGGAACGGGCAATATCTGGATGCTTCTGACTTAAAACCTTTCTCCGAATTTCCAACGCCTTTAAGTGGGCTCTCTCTGCTTCGGTATATTTTCTTTGTTCATGGCAAATAACGCCTAATGTATGATAACTATTAGCAACATCTGTATGCTCTTCACCAAAAATTGTTATTCGTGTGGCTAATGCTTTTCGGGCATATTCTTCTGCCTCTGTGTATCTATGCAAACCACGTAAAATCTCAGCAAGATTATTTAAACTTATTGCATATCGTGGGTCTGTCTCATCGAAATTCTGTTGTGCATATTGGAAACATTCTTCTGCTACTGGAAGAGCATCTGCGAAAGCCCTCGATTTAAATAACTCTACCACCTTAGTAAGTTTATTTTGCCATACCTCTTCTATTATCTCACTAAGTGAAGCACCCCCTAATCCTTCTTCATTGGGGATTTCTTGGCTCATAATTTCTCCCGGTGATTGTTCATTTGGTATTCACTATTTAATTTTTAATAGTTATGTACTTATTATACCAATTTATTTGTCAACAATAAACCTACTCATATATTTTTTATTCTGGTTTCTTTAGTGAGTTTAAAAATCGTTCTATAGCTCCGTTAGCATTATCTTTTTCCAGGTATTCGTTTTTCAACAAAATGATTGGATTACGAATATATATTTTGTAACAAGCAGGACATAAATCAAATTCAAAATTTTTATAAATTTGTTCTTCAAGTTCATCTGGGCTCATGTTTTCCATCTTTTTGATTAAATCTGAAATTTCATTCTGATGGTCACGAATTAGGTCAGCCAGATGAATTTCATTTTGTTCGTAAATTGCCATACCTTCTATTTTAATACGATAACGCAATTCGTCTTGCTTCAAGATTTTTCCACAGCCATCACACTTATAATATTTCATTTTACAATTTCCTTATGTATAGACACAAAATAATTTTCAGTATACCACTAAAAATCGGTTTCTACAAAAGAGAATGCTAAAAGTTTTAGGTTTGCCTTTATAAAATTCATTTTATTACACTTTTATTGACATAAACATGAAATCAGAAGGGAGATCCATGAAGGTTCTTATTACAGGAGTGGCAGGTTTTATTGGTTCAAGTCTTGCGGACAGACTTATTATGTTTAAGAATCGGGTTATAGGAATTGATGACTTTAGTCCAACATATAAGCCGGAAATAAAAAGAAGATATATAGAAGGTGCTACTAAGTCCGAGTATTTTAAGTTGTATGAAGCAGATATTTGCAATAGAGATGCAATATATGAAATTTTTGAACAGGAGTCCCCGGAGGTTGTTGTTCATTTAGCAGCACGAGCAGGAGTTCGTCCCTCTTTACAAAATCCAGAGGAATATTATAGGGTAAATATTATTGGTTCGCAGAATATTTTAGATGCGTGTAGAGATTTTCAGCCATCGCATCTTGTCTTTGCATCCAGTTCTTCGGTGTATGGAGGTAGTAAGGCTATTCCTTATTCTGAGGTGGATCCGGTAATGTTCCCTATTAGTCCTTATGCTGTTACAAAACGGACAAATGAACTCCAAGCACATGTTTATAGTTCTGTGTATGGTGTGAATGTAACAATGCTACGGTTTTTTACCGTATACGGTCCTCGCCAACGACCTGATATGGGTATACATAAATTTACAAAACAAATTCTCCATGGTGAGCCGGTTATCCTTTTTGGAGATGGTTCTTCAGCAAGAGATTATACATACATTGATGATATTTTGGATGGACTTATCAAAAGTATTGAACGTCCATTTCGATATGAGATATTTAATTTGGGTGAGAGTCGAACGACAAAATTGATTGATTTAATTGAGATTATTTCTGAGGCGGTTGGTAAGCCTGTTGAAATAAATTGGCAACCCAGACAGCCGGGAGATGTAGAAATTACGTTTGCTGATATTACCCATGCACGTACATTGCTGGATTATCGTCCTTGCATTCCGATTGAAGAAGGTATCCGAAGGTATGTTCGCTGGTTTAAAACATTTTATGAAATAGGTTAGGAGAGTTTTATGGTAAATAATCAAGAAAAACGTCGTGCCCTTATCACAGGAATTACAGGGCAGGATGGCTCATATCTCGCCGAGTTTTTACTATCGAAGGGATATGAAGTGTTCGGAATTGTTCGACGTTCAAGTACGGAGACGTTTGAACGTATTGCTCATATTCAGGAACAAATACATCTAATTCAAGCGGACCTTACAGACCAGGTATCCGTTATCGAAGCCATCCAAGTAGCGGACCCGAATGAAGTTTATAATTTAGCGGCACAATCATTTGTTCCAACGTCGTGGAAACAACCTATTCTTACTGGTGATGTAACCGCTTTAGGGGTAACCCGTGTTCTTGAAGCCATACGTGTTGTCAATCCCAAGATACGTTTTTATCAGGCATCATCCAGCGAGATGTTTGGGAAGGTAAAAGAGACACCTCAAAATGAAAATACACCGTTTCATCCACGTAGCCCCTATGGGGTGGCAAAAGTTTATGGACACATGATAACCGTGAATTATCGCGAAAGTTATGACATATTTGCTTGCTCAGGAATATTGTTTAATCACGAATCTCCACGGCGGGGACTCGAATTTGTAACACGAAAGATAACGCACGGGGTTGCTTGTATCGTGCATGGTCTTAAAGATGAATTAAGGTTAGGTAATTTGGATGCGAAACGAGACTGGGGATATGCGGGTGATTATATTGAAGCGATGTGGCTTATGCTACAACAGGAGCAACCGGATGATTATGTCATTGCCAGTGAGGAGACACATAGTGTTCGTGAATTTTGTGAGATTGCTTTTGCTCATGTTGGATTGGATTGGGAAAAATATGTCCGTGTTGACGAACAGTTTTATCGTCCCGCAGAAGTAAACCTGCTGTTAGGGGATTGTTCCAAAGCAAAAGCGAAATTAGGTTGGAAAAAGAGGCATTCCTTTGAAGATTTGATTCATATGATGGTAGATGCAGACCTGAAATTTGTTGAGAGACACATTCGGGAATTAAGGTACAAACATGAATAAACGTGCTTTAATTACTGGTGCAGGTGGATTTGTCGGTCAACATTTATTTAGATACCTAAGTCAATGTGGTTGGGATGTCTTTGGCTGTGATATTCATCCACAGAAGAATATTATCCAATGCGATGTCCAAGATGAACAACAAGTTAAAACCCTTCTAAATACGCTTCCACCATTGACACATGTTTTTTATCTCTCTGCAATTACATTCGTTCCTCAGTCAGTTCAAGACCCTTCTAATTGTTTCAAGGTGAATACGGATAGTGTTGTAGTATTTACCGACATACTCAGGAAATATTTTGGAGAAAATGTTAAGTTTATTTTTATAAGCACCTCTGAAGTATATGGACCTCCTGTGTTTCTGCCTATTGACGAAACGCATCCATTAAATCCACAAAATCCATATGCAATATCAAAACTCAGTTCTGATTTATACTGCCAATATCTGGCACGACATGGTCTGTTGTCTACTATTGTAGTGCGACCTTTTAACCATTCAGGAGCGGGACAAAATGAGCGATTTGTATTATCCAATTTTGCGAAACAATTTGCTGAAATGCAGATTGGGCTTAAAGACCCTGTATTATATGTTGGCAATATCGAGGTAGAGCGGGACTTCCTGCATGTCGATGATGTTGTTTGTGCTTATGAAATGCTTGCCAATTGCGGGGAAGAAGGAGAAGTATATAATTTATGTTCAGGAATATCAGTTGCTTTAAGTACTGTGATAGATATTCTTCAAGAATTAACAAATCTTAAAATAGAAGTGGTTGTTGAAAACACAAGAAGACGGAAGCACGATATTAAAAAAATTTATGGAAGTTCACAAAAGATTAAACGGAATATAGGTTGGTCGCCGAAAAAGGATATAAATAATATATTAATAGATTTACTGGCATTCTGGAAAGATAAACTTGCTAACGCATCCTGACCGCTAAAAGTCCATATCTTGCGTTTTTATTCATTTCTTGTGTAAAATAATAGTCGGTGCCGGGGTAGCTCAGTTGGTTAGAGCACTGGATTGTGGTTCCAGATGTCCTGGGTTCGACTCCCAGCCCCGGTACCAGTTATATGCGGTTTGTTTTATCTTGTTGTCCTGTTCTACGAGCCAAGCAAGCCCTTCATCTAACATCCGTATAATTTCCAGCCCGTCACTATTGCGAAGTCCTGGGTGGTCAATAGGATACCACCGTATTTCTTTTGGTTCCCCCGCCGAATTGAATAAAATTTTACCTGCTTCTGGAGTGACTAACTTGTCTTGGTCACCATTTAAAAACAGAAGTGGTGTTGGAGACGTCCCTTTTGCATAGTGTATAGGGTCTGCGACATTCATGATAAAGGAAACAATAGGTTTCGCTATCATATGGAGCCATTTAGGTGAATTATTTTTTA
Organism: Candidatus Hydrogenedens sp.; assembly: GCA_035361075.1. Lineage (NCBI taxonomy): Bacteria > Pseudomonadati > Candidatus Hydrogenedentota > Candidatus Hydrogenedentia > Candidatus Hydrogenedentales > Candidatus Hydrogenedentaceae > Candidatus Hydrogenedens > Candidatus Hydrogenedens sp. The sequence goes on from DAOSBX010000017.1 coordinate 26,295, forward strand.
TAAGGGGTGCATCTAACATAACACGGATATTACCTCCACCTACGACTAAAATAGATGCTTTTATCCGTTTATCAAAGGCTGTTAAAGTACAGCCTGTAATAGCACCATAACTGGCTCCCACTAAGTAAATTCGGTTCGGGTCAATATCTGGATGTGTTTGCAAATAGTCTATTAATCTCCTTGCATCATTAATTGTTTTCCATGGTCTTTGTCGGAAGGCTATGGCTTGTTTAAGCCAGCCACCTTTAATTTTCCGTTCTCCTTGCATGCTCTGGTCGAAACTTGCCATAGCAAAACCTTTTTCCACGAAGGGGCCAGCAATTTCGTGGATAAATCCTTTGCTTTGGCCTATACCATGCAAGAAAATTACACAAGGCACTTTGCCTTTTAATTCGGTTGGGAACACAATCAAGGCAGGGACTCGTTCACCTGGTCGACTCTCGTATGAGAATTTAACACTCTGAAAATGTCGCGGACGTTTCACGTTAAAAACTTCTATCTCGTCATTGATTTCTTTTACTTCTTCGACCCGTGGGTTAAGAGGAAGAGAAGGGTCGTAATTGTTAAAGTAAGTACGGTCTGCATAAAACTTGAATAGAAGAATCGCTAAAATTAGAACAAGAATAGTGATGCCAATCCATTTAAATGTTTTCTTTACTATACTCATAAAGATAACTCCTATATGTTTGTTTATGGTGATAATAGTTAGTCCCAAGAGAATTGATATTTTGACACATTATCAATTGCTTTTGTTTCAAATTCGTCTTGATAAAAAACTTTTAAGGTTGTCTCCCATAAACGAAAGACAAGTCATTCGATGCATTATTTGCAATAATTATATCTAAAATTCCATCTTTGTCGATATCGTAAGGGATAGCAGATACAGGACTATGTCCTACGTAATAGTAATACTCTGAAGAAAAGTCTAATCCGCCTTGATTTAAGATTATGGAAATGATACTTTCTCCATTTGTAGATATTAAATCGGAGAAACTATCATTATTTATATCCCATGTAAATAAAGATTTGGATGTTTTACCTATTCTAATTGTTTTAACCCTCACAAATGAGCCATTATCTTTAGCCCCAAATACCACGAAACTTCCTCCACCTGGGTGAACCGTTACTGCTTCTGAATCACCATCTTTATCCAGATCATAGAGCAGTAGTCCACGTGGATTCCCGTCTGTAGCGTATCGTTTTTGTGTGCTTTTGTCAAAGGTTCCATCTCCTTTCCCGAGCCAACATACGAACCGTGATGGAGCAGTATCATTTGGGTCATTTGGGTCACGACTACTCACAAAAAGTAAATCAAGGATTCCATCCTTATTTACGTCAGCAAGTTTCACCGCCATGGGATAATCACCAACCACTGTTTCGTTTGCTGGACCGAATGAGCCGTTACCATCGCCAAGGAGAACAGAGACGGTATCCGCTTGTGGATTGGCTGTGACAAGGTCATTATTTCCATCATTATTAACATCGCCGACAGCTACAGAGGAGGGAAAGGTTTGATGGTTGATAGATGGGGCTCTTACTGAAAATTCTCCTTTTTTTTGGAGTAAACCCTCGCCATTATTCAAATATACAACAACATATTCTTGACCTTTTAGGCAAAGTATCATATCAATCGAGTTGTTACCGTTATCAATACTGGTAAGATTTATATTCTGGATAATAGATGGCAAATCCCACTTGCCTTTTTCTACAAGTTTTTGATTAGAATCAAATTTAAAAATACGGAAATACGGAGCCCTATTGGATGCAATAACTATTTCCTTTTCTGCGTCACTATCGAGATTAGCAGTTGCTAATGTTCCGATGTCACCACTAAATTCGGGTCTTTCTTCTGCTTTATTAAAAAATTGACTGTCCCCATAAATAATCCCTACTCGGTCGAGACCGAATAATGTAAACATCAAATCTTCATGGGTATCTGCATTTAAGTCAGCTGTGTCTATGTCTACTGCACCTACCCCTAAATTGATTGTTTTTAAGTATTCAAACGTTCTTTCCTGTGTTCCGTAGAAAATTTCTGCCGATGCAAAAGGTCCATTAGCAATAGTGCCTGTGCTCAAGGTAAGTTCACCATATAATAAACCAATCAAATCAACGAAACCATCCTTGTTTATATCCCGTAGTAGGGCTTTGGTTGGCAATTTCCGTGATTGTATGGTAGATAGAACTGTCATAACTCCTTTAGTATCATTTAACAAAACTGAGTATGTCCCCGAACCAGCATTTGCAACAACTAAGTCTGGGTAACTATCTCCATTAATATCACATGTATCTATTGAACGAGGATATACGCCGACAGGATAATCATTTTTTTGTGAAAATAGGGCTCCTGGTTGACTTAATAATACAGAGATATTGTTAGAATCACGGTTAGAAATGATTAAATCGACCTCTCCGTTTTTGTCCAAATCAATGGGAAGTAGCCAACGAGGTCCACTTCCATAATGAATGATATCTACGTTACCCCATGTTCGTGCCCCTGCATTCTGGATAAGTAGGATGATACCTGTACCATATTCTGCAATTATTACATCTGTTAAACCATCCTTGTTTGCATCTGTTAAAGCGATTGCAGAAGATTTTGCTCCGTTTGTTAACCCAAACTCTATAGGGTCCTCAAAAGTTCCATCTCCTTTCCCGTAAAGTGTGGAAAAAGAATCACCGTCCTGATTTAGGACGACCAAGTCTTCGAAGCCATCTCCATCCAACTGCCCACAAACTATCATGCCAGGACCTTTGCCAACGGGGTAATCTACATGTAGTTTAAAGTTACCTTTTTCCGAATCACGTAACAAAACAGCAACGTGATTCGTATTATATGTAGTTATTGCTAAGTCAATAGCACCGTCTCGATTAAAATCGCCGTGGGTTAAATAATGACTATTTCCCCCCGTAGGATATTGATAATGAGCATGAAAGTAACGAATAGGAACGTTTGGGTCGGCTTCGTTGGTATTTTTGCAACTTTCCAGAGAAATAAAGCAAATGAAAATAGCAGAAATCCACAAAAAAGGAACAATGCATTTGTGCACAAAATTCTTATATTTAGATATACTTCTCACATGTTATGTCCTTCACTTGAATATCTTTTATAATTTAACATATATCATACAATAAGTTATCCACCTATGAAAAGAATATCCGTCGTTTCTGATTTACATATTTTTTGTTCTCGCTCAAATTGGGAAAAGAAACTATCTGCAATTGAAGAAGCAATACAATCATCTGATATATTTGTTTTCAATGGAGATACCTTCGATTTCCGCTGGGCAAATGAAGAGAAGGCAAACGATGTTTTCCAGCAAGCTGTTCAATTCTTGCGAAGCATTGTTCTTAAAAATCCAAAATGCCAGATACACCTAAATTTAGGCAATCATGACCATCATCGACAATTTTGCCAGTTATTAACTCAATTAGAAAATGAACTTCCTAACTTTTCGTGGCACCCTTATTATTTAAGAATAGGGAATATCGTTTTTCTTCATGGAGATGCGTCTATCCGTAAGATGAGACACAGTCAATTACAAAAATATCGAGCCCGTTGGGAACATAAGCCAACACGGAACGATGCTTTTCTAAATCAGATTTATGATGTTGCTGTCCAAATGAAAACACATGTTGTTGTATCTCGACTATATTTTCGACGCCGTCGCACAGCACGAAATTTATTATGGTATCTTGAAGACCTTGCATTGGGAAAAAATTCGGGTATTACCGAGGTCTATTTTGGACATACTCATGTGCCTTTGCGAAATTTCCGTTATAAAGGCATAACATTCCATAACTCAGGTACCGCTTACAAGGGGATGAAACTAAATATTCTCCGTACCCTTGTACTTTAACACATTCTAACAACAAAATATCCCTCTTACCGAATTATAAACCTAAATCGTCCATCACTTTATTTTGTTTGTTTGAGTAATCATTTTGAATATTTTGGACTGATTGACGCGAGTATGAACCTACCGCACCTGACGAGTTAGTCATACCATTTAACTGTTGCTGAATTGCAATCCCTCCGGTCACAGGAGACACTGGAGAATTAATAGGTACAGGATTTCCAGATGGAATAGTGTTTGGCATTCCTGACGTTTGTTTTGGATGCATCACAGCCCCTGTCTGTGGGTTATATACAAAGGCTTCACCACTCGAAGTTTTCGGTAGAAATGAAAGATATGTCGGATAAAGCATGTCAAGATTTGTGGGGTAATATCCCGTTGTGTATGCATATTGTAATACTGCAAACTTAATTTGCTCTAACTTTCGAAGGTCAGCAGGTTCAATACCCGCAGGAACTGTGATAATTTGCCCAGTAGAAGGGTCAAAACTATACAAACTATCCCCAGACGGCTGTGGTAACGAAGGTAAATATTGAGGTACCAATTCATCTAACGATTTCGGATACCTACCGTTTTCCGCTTGAAATGTTTGAATTGCTCGTTCAAGGTTTATTTTGCCTGTTTGGTTTGCAATGCCTTGTACCTGTTTCTGCATACTTTTTAACTGCTGTGCTTGAAGTTCCCCTTGTATTGCTGTTGTTGTCAACAACTCAACTCCACACCCTGAAAATAGCAATAAAAAACAAGAGGGAATAGCCATTATAAAAAGCACTGTTTTTGGTCTCATGGTAAAAACCTTTATCATTAATTCTATGTAATTATCAACATTATAATTCTATCATGTAAAACGTTCCGCTAACATTTTTTGTTTCAATATATACATAAATTCATTAGTTATAGAGATAATTCATGAAAGAAACCTGCATATTCCAAAAAAAGTAAAGAATGAAAAATAAATGAGTTAAGAGGGCATTAAGAGAGAGGGAGTTACCTCGTTTTTATTTTTATTCCTGTTAGGCTGTGGTATTTTTGGATAGATAAAATATCCATAGTGCCTTTTTTCATTTCGCGTAATGCTTGAACTGCTGCTCTTGCAGCTGCAAGTGTTGTCATTGTTGGGATATTATTTTCTAATGCTTTTCTACGGATAATAACTTCATCGTCCTTTGAAGATTTTCCCTTTGGTGTGTTGATAATCCAGTTGATGTAGCCATTAATAATACAATCCAATACGTTCGGTCTACCTTCTCCGACCTTGAATACTTCTGCAACATCGATACCTTGAGAGCGTAATACAGATGCGGTTCCTTTTGTTGCAATGAATTTAAATCCTAATTCGTATAAATCTTTAGCTACAGAGCCTATATTTTTTTTGTCGTGGTCGTTTAAACTGATAAAAATAGTTCCTTCTAATGGGATGCTGTTCCCTGCGGCGATTTGACTTTTTGCATAGGCAAGTCCCATGTTTTTATCAATTCCCATAACTTCCCCAGTACTTCTCATTTCAGGTCCAAGAACAATATCTACGCCTGGGAATTTGATAAAAGGTAAAACGACTTCTTTTGCGGAGATATATTGTGGTTCAGGGTCTTTGGTGAGCCCCATGTCAGATAGTCGTTTTCCTACCATGACTAAAGCAGCGAGTTTGGCAAGGGGAACTCCAACTGCTTTACTTACAAACGGTATTGTTCGTGATGCACGTGGATTAACTTCTAAAAGATATACTTTTCGGTCTTTTACCGCATATTGCACATTCATAAGCCCTCGTACTTCTAATTCTCGTGCCAGAGCTCGGGTTTGCTCTTTGATAACCTCTACAATATCGTAAGGTAGGTCGTATGGAGGCAGAATGCAGGCACTATCACCAGAATGTATACCAGCTTCTTCAATATGTTGCATAACCCCACCAATGATGACTTGTTCTTTATCTGCGATGGCATCCACGTCGATTTCAATAGCATCCTCTAAAAATTTATCAATTAATATTGGGTGTTCAGGTGATGCTTCTACTGCGAACTCCATATATCTTTGGAGAGCCTCTGCATCATACACAATTTCCATAGCACGACCACCTAAAACGAAGGAAGGTCTTACCACAACTGGATAGCCAATTCTCTCTGCAATTTGCAGAGCCTCTTCAAATGAACGGGCGGTATCATTTTCTGGTTGGAGTAGGTTCAATTTTTCGACAACCTCACGGAAGAGTTTTCGGTCTTCCGCGCGTGCAATATTCCAAGGAGAGGTTCCGATAATAGGAGCACCAGCTTTTTCTAATTGCTGGGCTATATTTAAAGGTGTTTGTCCCCCAAATTGGACAATAACTCCCTCAGGCTGAACCCGTTCAATAATGTTCATTACATCTTCAAAAGTAACTGGCTCAAAAAATAAGCGGTCTGATGTGTCATAGTCAGTGGAGACTGTTTCTGGATTGCAATTAACCATAATGGTTTCATAACCTGCATCTCTAAGAGCAAAAACAGCATGTACACAACAGTAATCGAACTCAATCCCCTGACCTATTCGGTTGGGACCACCTCCTAAAATGATTATCCGCGGTTTATCTGCAAGTCGTACTTCGTCTTCATCTTCATAGGTGGAATAATAGTAGGGAGTATATGCCTCAAACTCACCAGCACATGTATCTATAAGTCGATATGTTGGAATAATACCGAGTTCCTTTCGCAAATTCCGAACATCTAACTCACTTGACTTCCAATACCTTGCCAATTGAAAGTCAGAGAAACCGTATTGTTTTGCTCTTTTTATTTTCTTCGTTATGATTTCTTTTTTGGTAGTATTCTTTGTGTTTATGTGAGCATGTACTTCAGATGATAATTCAATAAGATTCTTTTCCTCCTCTACAATTTCTTCCATCTGCCGAATGAACCATGGGTCGATTTTTGTTATTTCATGCAATTCTTCTACGGTCGCCCCGAGGCGAATCGCTTCCGCAAGATGAAGATAGCGATGTGGTGAAGGAGTTCTCAGAGCTCGCAGAAGAGCATTTTTTTCTGCCTGTGAATATGGTTCTTTTGTTAGAGGTTTTGCTTTTCCATCACCACCAAAACCAAATCTACCAATTTCCAGCCCGCGAATGGCTTTTTGGAGAGATTCCTTAAATGTTCTGCCGATGCTCATTGTTTCGCCGACGCTTTTCATTTGTACTGTTAATATTGGTTCCGCACCAGAGAATTTTTCAAAAGCCCAACGCGGTATTTTAGTGACCACATAATCGATAGTTGGTTCAAAACATGCTGGCGTTTCTTTTGTGATATCGTTTGGTATTTCATCCAGAGTATAACCGACAGCTAATTTCGCAGCTATTTTCGCAATTGGAAACCCTGTTGCCTTAGAAGCCAACGCAGAACTCCGCGACACGCGAGGATTCATCTCAATTACAACCATCCGTCCTGTTTGTGGATGTATAGCGAACTGAACATTTGACCCGCCTGTATCTACTCCAATCTCACGCATGATAGCAATCGCCGCATTCCTCATAATTTGATATTCTTTATCTGTCAAGGTCTGAGCAGGTGCTACGGTTACACTATCTCCTGTATGGACACCCATCGGGTCTACATTTTCGATTGGGCATACAATTACCACATTATCTTTCAAGTCCCGCATTACTTCTAATTCATATTCTTTCCAACCGATAACAGACTCTTCTACCAGAACCTCATGAATTGGGCTGGCTTCCAATCCTTTTTGGATTGCTGATATATACTCATCTTTGTTGAAAGATAATCCTGCACCTGTCCCACCTAATGTGAATGCAGGACGAATCACCGCGGAGTAATTAATTTCTGCTCCGAATTCCATTGCTTCATCGAGATGATGAATAACCATACTACGTGGAACTTCTAATCCACAATGGAGCATTGCTTCCTTAAACAAACCACGGTCTTCTGCTTTCCTGATGGTTTGTGCGTTAGCTCCTATCATCCGAACCCCATATTTTTCGAGGATTCCTGCATCTGCCAATGCTACAGAAAGATTAAGCCCTGTTTGTCCCCCTACCGTTGGAAGTAATGCATCTGGTTTCTCTTGTTTAATTATCTTTTCAAGGAATGGGACAGTTAAAGGTTCTATATATGTAGAGTCAGCCATTTCTGGGTCTGTCATTATAGTCGCTGGATTACTATTGACCAATATCACCTCATAGCCTTCTTCACGAAGGGCTTTGCAGGCTTGGGTTCCAGAATAATCAAATTCACATGCCTGTCCGATAATAATAGGACCTGAGCCTATAATCATTATCTTCTTAATGTCTGTCCTTTTGGGCATATAATAGTTCCTTAACGATTTATGATGAAGGTAAAATTTCAAGAATTTTGAGTTTTAATGTCCCCGCAGGAACTTGAACTTCGATTACATCTCCAACTTTTTTTCCTAATAATGCCTGCCCAACAGGGGATTGCGTTGACAACTTACCTGCTGATAAATCCGATTCTACTGGGCTTACGATTGTATATATAATCTCCTTGCCTAATTTCTCATTTAACACGCGAACACTTACTCCCAATCGTACTTCAGAGGTGTCTATTTGTGTTGAATCAATAATAACTGCCCGTGCAATTTTATCTTCAAGGTCGTTAATTTTTGCCATTAATAATCCCTGTTCGTGTTTAGCGGTATGATATTCTGCATTTTCACTCAAATCCCCTAAAGAACGGGCATACGCAATTACTTCAGCTAACTTAATCTTTTGTTTATTTAATTCTGCTAATTCTTCTCGTAACTTTTGTAAGCCTTCTTCTGTAATATAAATTGGTTCCATATACGTTTCCAATACTTTTGAAGATTAACGAGACGCCCAAAACGTAGTTTCTCATTTTTTTATTATTTAAATTGGAAGGATTATATCATATTTTAATATCCTCTTGAAATTGAATTTTTCTGAGATGAAGATGAGATTACTTTTACATTGTAGAGGTCTGTAATAATATACTTGTTTAATATGGATAGGAAGGTAAAATGAGACCAGAAGAGTTAAAAGTTCTTGTTGCTCCAGACTCATTTAAGGAGTCCTTAAATACAACCGAGGTAGCTAAGTATATTGTTAAGGGCTGGAAGAAGGCTTATCCTACCAGTCAATTGATTACATGTCCTATCTCGGATGGAGGGGAAGGTTTTTTAGATGCGGTATCTATGAGTTTAAACATGCAATATTTATCGACAACGGTTGCAGATTTAACAGGTAAAAAGAGAAAAATCAGATATGGTTGGCTTCCCAAACAAAAGGTAGCTATTATAGAGACTGCGAGCGTTGTTGGGCTTCATCTTGTCCCACCTGAAAATCGCACACCTGAGAAGTTTACCAGTTATGGTGTAGGTGAAGTTATTCTGAATGCTATTCAGAAAGGTGCAAAACAGGTTGTTCTGGGTTTAGGGGGGTCTGGAGTTAATGATGGTGGTGCAGGAATTGCTCAGGCATTAGGATATCAGCTTCTGAACTTTGATGGAAAGCCTATCGGAAGAGGTCCTCTGGACCTTCAAAATCTTGCATGTATAAAAAGCAGTATTTATGGTGAACAAATTAAAAACACAGCCATCATCATAGCGAGCGATGTCAAGAACCCTTATTATGGTTCTCACGGTGCCACATTTGTTTATGGTCCACAGAAAGGATTGAGAAAGGAATTGTGCCCTATTGTAGACAGAGCCCTTAAACACTTTGCATGCATTATAAAGCGAGATATGAAGATAGATGTGCAAAAACAACCAGGGAGCGGTTCCGCTGGTGGAATGGGAGGTGCTCTATTCGCTTTTGCTTTTGGAAAATTTATTCCAGGGTTCCAATGGATAGCCCAAGCCAGTAATTTGTCCGAAAAGGTTGCTTCTGTTGATTTGGTTATCACTGGGGAAGGACAATTAGATTATCAAAGTTTTTCAGGTAAAGTTGTTGGTGAGATGATTCATCTTGCCAAACTACACGACAAACCAGTGATAATCCTTGTTGGCACATTAGGTAAAGGTTGGGAGATTTGTTTGTCCAAGGGAAATGTTATTGTTTTCCCTATTTCTGCTGGAGAAACATCAAAAGAAGAACTCCTAAAAAATACCTCGATTAATCTCCAACGGACAAGCCAACAAATAGCAAAACTGTTTCATTACAATCATAAGACAGGAATAAGAAGAGCAGATTAATAATATGGAACATAGAGACTTTTACAACAGACTGTCGGAAAGTGTTAAAGAAGATTTAAACTATTTGAAATCAATTCCTATTCAAGAATGGCAAACGAAGTTAGAATTGCTTCTTAGTGAAAGTTCTAATCCTGAGCGTGTTATTGTTGCATTTACTCAGTTCTTAAAGAATGTGCCAGCACCTATTGAAACTTATATCGCTAAATATCTCGAGACACCAAAGTACCTCCGATTTTTTGAAAGGATATTTTCTCAAAGTCCTTTTCTTACCGATACCCTTATTAAACATCCAGACTATGCTGATGAGATTTTATTATCACCTCATCTTTCACGTGCACTCACTAAAGATGAATGGTTACTTTATTTAGGGTGGGACTCTACTCTGCTAACCTCTAATTCTGACATTATAAATTATCTCCAAAACAATCAATTTATATCTGCAAATAATTGGAATTTAAGAAAAATCATGATATATCTTCGCCAGTGTCATAAGAAGGCATTGCTAAGAATCACTACCCGTGATATAGTAGAACATAATGAAGTTAAGTCAATTGCAGAAGACCTGTCTAACCTTGCAGATGCACACCTTGAATTATGTTTTCATCTTGTTTTGGCTTATTTAACTCAAAGTTATGGAAGACCAATTAAGTATAGTGACGAAAAGAAGGAAGGTATTCCTTCTCGCTTTGTCATCCTTGGTTTGGGGAAATTAGGAGGCAGAGAACTTAATTTTAGTTCAGATATTGATTTACTATTTATTTACGATGATGATGGAGAGACAAGTGGTGGCTTAAAAGGACAAATTACCAACCGTGAATTTTATTGCAAATTGGGAGAACAAATCATCAAATTTCTTTCTGAGCATACAGAAGAAGGGCAAATTTATCGTGTTGATATGCGTCTACGTCCTTATGGGAAAGTAGGTGCTTTAGCAGAAACTCTTGCAAATTCTGTCGAGTATTATTATCAATATGGACGGGCGTGGGAACGACAGGCATTAGTAAAGTGTAGACCATGTGCGGGTGATTTGGATTTGGGCGATGAATTTATAGTAACAATGCGTCCTTTCGTTTTTCCCAAATTTTTTGATGATAAAACGTTGGAGGATATACACCAGACAAAACTAATGGTTGAAAAACAAGTTGCGGAGCAAGGACAAACAGATTACGAAGTTAAATTAGGGTGGGGTGGAATTCGAGATATTGAATTTACAGTGCAATTACTTCAATTGTTAAACGGTGGGAGAAAACCTGAATTGAGGATTACTAATACTATTGAAGCAATTCATAAGCTGATGGAAAATAATTATTTGAAACCGTTTGATGCAGAAACGTTAATAACGAACTATTGTTTTTTGAGAGAGATAGAACATCGCCTACAGATTGAATATGGAACTCAAAAACACGCTTTGCCCCAGAATGCGGAGGAGTTAGATGAGTTTGCCCGACGATTAGGCTATACTTCTGGCGAATCATTTTGGCGTGTTTATAAAGATAAGACCCGTGAAGTTCGTGTTATATTGGAACAATTTGTTGCGGTCAAGGCTTCTGGAAATCTATGGGTTTATGATTTGGTAAGTTTACAAACAGAGGGAAAGGAAGGGATAGAAAAATTAAAAGAATTTGGTTTTAAAGACGTAACAGAAGCAAAAGATATTTTCCGCAAATTAGCAAATGGTTCTGAGGGAACTCCGTACCCGCTACATGTACGCGAGAATTTTATTAATATCGTTCCCTACTTATGTGAAGAATTAAGAAAAACACTTTCTCCAGATATTGCTCTGGAGCAGTTTTATTCTCAACTTTCACGAATGAGATTTCCCGGAATTGTCTATGAATTATTTAAAGAAAATCATAACCTATGTTCATTCTTTGTTACATTGACAACTCGTGCTCCCGCCTTAGCAGATGTATGGATAAAAGAACCAAGTAGTATCGAGGTTCTTCTCCGAGAAGAACTTATTGGACAAAAGGTTGATGCGAATTACTTAACATTTTCATTACAAGAACTGAAAAGGTCTGTATTCCCCGAGTCTTCTCACTATCGGTTAAAGGATTCTGAATGGCTACGTATCGCATTGGGAGATTTACTGGGCAAGTTTGCTATCGATGAAGTCTGTGAGCAATTAACTCTTCTGGCTGAAATAATATTGGAAGATATTGTGGTAGAGGCTCAACAAGAGACAAGGCAGAAGTATGGCGTGTCTACGATTCCTTTTGTAGTTATCGGGTTGGGTAAAATTGGCGGAAGAGAGATGACTTTCGGTAGCGACCTCGATTTGATATTTGTTTATGATGATGAACATATAAATTCTGTTGAAAAATCAGAGGATATGCTTATCAGCCCATCGGAATATTTTGCGGATGTATCATCACGTATTATAAAAAAGCTAAAAGAACCTACACGTTTCGGGATTTTGTATGATATTGATGCTCGATTACGTCCTTATGGCTCAAAAGGTGTATTAGCAATAAGCTTATCACAATTTAAAGACTACTACGAGAATGAGGCAGATATTTGGGAAAAAATGGCATTAATGAAAGCACGTGTTATTATAAAACATGGTCATATTAACAAAGATATTTACCAGATGCTTACCAAATTAGCATTCTATTTTCCTGTATCAATAGAAGATTTACAAAAAAGTGAAGATATACGTCAAAAAATGGTTCAGCAAACGAGTACAAATAACTTAAAGAAATCGGAAGGTGGAACTGCAGAATTAGAGTATATCGTTCGCTGGTGGCAGAGAATGAAAGTTGAGAAATTTCCAGAATTAGCAACCCCGTCTGTGATTAATGCTTTAAACATTCTAATAAATGTTGCACCTGAACACTTGCAAAAATGGCAATTCTTAAAGAAGACATTTGGTATCTATTTGCAAATATTGAATCGCTATCGCCTTTTCACTGGTGTTCGTAGTTCTACCCTTTCTGAACAAGCACTTTCCTCCCTTCCACAATTATTACCTGAACTACAGTTTACACCGACACCATCAGAATACCTGATTAACTTAAAAACAGAAGTCCATCAATTTTATTTAGAAACTATGCAAACCGTTCAAAACTGGATTGAGTTAAGGAATTAGAAAGGTGTTTTTTGAATTTGCCAAGTGGATAAATGTTGATTTTTGACAGGAGGGGTAATTTCAACCATTTTATTTTTTGTTACACTTTTCTTTTTGAGATAATCTCTCCAATTAAACCATATTCTAATGCCTCTTCTGCGGACATCCAGAAATTGCGATCACTGTCTTTGGCTATTTTCTCTATTGGATGACCTGTTTCTAATGATAAAAGACGGTTAATTCTTTCCCGAATTTTTAAAATTTCCTGTGCTTCTATTCTAATATCTGCTGCCTGTCCACCAGCACCCCCTGAAGGTTGATGTATCAAGAAACGTGTGTTTGGTAGTGCCAATCTTCGCTCCTTTGGTGCACCCATCATAATAGGAACAGCAATACTTGCAACCCAACCTACGCCAATGGTTGTAACTGGCGAATGTATAAACTTCATAATATCGTAAATGGCAAAGCCCGAATCTACATGTCCGCCAGGAGAACATACATACACAGTTATCGGTTCCTGAGATTCGTAATCCAACAATAACAATTGTGTTATGGCTTTTTCTGCCAATTCCTGAGTTACTTCGCCAGATATGATAACTGCACGATTTTTTAATAGTCGAACCGTTAAGCCTTCCGACTGAACGGGTTTTTCTTCTTCACAAATTTCAGGCTCTTCGTTAAAAATCATGGTATTGCTCCTTTGATTAACAGGATTATATCTAAATTAGTTAAGAGATAATTTTAACTTGAAACCCTTTGAAAAAACAATTTTATCTATTTTATTTGTCTCCAAAAATCGAATACTGGAAAGGTTTCTTGTTTTTGATTTTATTCTTTCAACCTCATATTGTATTTCGGAAGCAGATTTTATGATAAATTTACTCAATCCAGCCAGTGCGAAAAAAATCAAACATTTGGTCTATGAAACCAGGGTAGTATTCATGAGCGAAATCAGGGTAGAGAATAACTTTTTTTGGGGATTTAATTTTATTGTATGCGGAGAATTGAGTTGAGGGAGGACAAATTTGGTCCATTAACCCGATTGCCATAAGGACTTCACCTTGTATGCGTTCTGCTAAATATTGACAGTCAATATAACCTAATTTACGGAAAATTTCATCTTCACGTTCATGTCGTGGGTCAAACAAACGGAAGTATGTTTTTAATTCTTCATAAGCTTCTTCTGCCAAATCCATCTCCCAAACTCTTTTGTAGTCGCATAGAAATGGACACATAGGTGCTAATTTCTTTATTCGGGGTTCCAGACCTGCACAGGCTAATGTTAATGCCCCGCCTTGGGACATTCCATAGGCACCCAATTTATTTTCATCGACCTCTTCAAACTGTGTTATTACAGATACCAATGCCACGGTATCTAAAAAGATGTGTCGGTAGAGTAAATTATCTGGCACATCGTCTAATCCACGGATAATATGTCCTTTCAGGGTATTTCCTACAATGTTCCCCGTTTCTGTGGATTGCCCACCTTGTCCACGGACATCCATAGCGGTTACACAAAAACCTTCCGCAACGAAACCTAATTTTTCATACCAATCGCCAGCATTGCCACCGTAACCATGAAATTTAAGCAGTGTTGGGCATGGCTTTGACCGTTTTGCAGGACGCAAGTATTGAGCATGGATTCGAGCACCACGAACACTGTTGAAATATAAGTCAAAACACTCGGCTATTTTGCTATGAAAAGAGGCAGGTATTAGTTCTACCTTAAAATCGAGCGTTTTAAGTTCTGCTAACGCTCGTTGCCAGTAGTCATCAAAATCTTCAGGTTTTGGATTTCTACCTTGATACTTCCATAGTTCCTCTAATGGTAGTTCAAACACAGGCATTGTCAACTCTCCTTAAATGTTATTAATTCAAAAAAATTTGTTTGGTTTTTAATATTTTTTATTGTGTGATAATATGGTCAAATAAAATTTTAGCACCGATAATAAACAAAAGGATAGCCCCGACTAATTCCATGCCCTTACCGAATTTTTTGCTTACATAAATTCCAATTCTCATCCCCAAAAGGGTTAGAAATCCCGCTGTAATGCCTATCCAAAATGATGGAAACCAGATGGAAACACCAATAAAAGCGAAGCTTAATCCGACAGCATAAGCGTCAATACTGGTTGCAATTGAGAGCATAATTAAGGAGATGCCACGAGTTGGATCTTTTTTCAGTGGGTGATTATTATCTGTGGATGGATTCTCTGGGGAAGAGGGTTCTTTATCAAGGAAAGATTGGTAGACGATTTTTCCACCGATACCCCAGAGAATGGAGCATGCAATCCAGTGGTCATAATCCAGAAGCCAATCCCCCACCTGATTTCCTGTATACCAGCCCAAAATGGGCATAATTGCTTGAAATAAACCGAAATGGAAAGATAGTCGGAACATTTGTCGTGGGCTGACTTTGCGAATAAGGGTGCTAATACCAATAGATACAGCGAAGGCATCCATCGCTAAAGCGATGGCTATTCCAGCTAAAACAAATGGATTTAACATGCATTGTCAACTTTCATAAAAGCAATAAATGTTCCCATTTAATCAGAATATTGTTAAACTTTTA
The DNA here is from genome assembly GCA_035361075.1 of Candidatus Hydrogenedens sp. Classification (NCBI taxonomy): domain Bacteria; kingdom Pseudomonadati; phylum Candidatus Hydrogenedentota; class Candidatus Hydrogenedentia; order Candidatus Hydrogenedentales; family Candidatus Hydrogenedentaceae; genus Candidatus Hydrogenedens; species Candidatus Hydrogenedens sp. The sequence goes on from DAOSBX010000017.1 coordinate 41,941, forward strand.
AATCATACAATAGTTTGCGATTAAGGTATTGATATGTTTTACATCTATTAATTCTTTTTACGTCGTCGATTTTGACGCCACCTTCCTGCCCATTGATAGATAGGTGAAATAAATCTGCCTAATGAGGGACATAATGAGACAATCTGAAAAAGTTTTACCTTAAATCGTGGAATGAATATTTCCATCGGTTTTTTAGGTAAGGCTCTTTTGACAATAGCTTTTTCAATATCTTTAACAGTTAGAATACGTAAACCTGAAAAGTACAATTCTGCTGCTTCGACATGAAGCTGATTATCTAACATTGGCGTTTGTACGGTAGCAGGGCAAATCACAGTAACATATACCCCTTTCTTTTTCAGTTCTAAAGCAACAGATAGTGAATATGCCCGAACTGCATGTTTACTTGCTGAATAAATTGATAATCCTGGCACAGGGACAACCCCTGCAATTGAAGAAATGTTAATGATATGTCCACTTCCACGTTCAACCATGTGTCGTGCGGAAATTTGTGTTCCGAATATTGTGCCTTTAAGGTTTACATCAATTTGTGAATGAATCTCTTTTAATGGTGTTTCTGTAGCCCATGAGGAAAGAAGTAGCCCCGCAAAATTGATAGTTACGTCAATTCCTCCCCATTCTTTAACTGCTTTCTGAAAGACATCTTCCCATTCATTGTAATTAGTCACATCCAGACGAAATAGGCGAACCTGTGATGGGTTCCAGCCTTCTTCTGTCGCTACTTGCTCTAACTGTTCTGCATTAATATCTGTGGCTATGACCTTATGCCCTTGCCTCAGGAAAACAGTGGTCATATGTCTTCCCATGCCACTGGCACAGCCTGTCAGAAAAAAAGTAGATAGCATAAGTCAATCCTTTTTATTCTTGTTTTGGTGTATAGATTTTACAGAGTAAACAAGAACGCCCCAAACAGAATAGCAAGCACCCGAAGAAGTATACCCATGATTGACAAACCAATATATGCAAGGTCTTCTAAAACATTCACAGTTTCAACTCCTTAAAATATAAGATCTATTGAAATCAAAATAATTCTTTAAACCCAAAAATAGATAGAAGCAAAAGAACAATATCCATCAAGAAAATAAACACAACTGTGAGGAATTCAGTCATAAAATTATCCTTTTATTTAAAGGTTAATTATAGTGTATTTTTCAATTCAAAAGTAAGTATATCAAAAGTTTTATTTTCAAACAAAGAATTTTTATGGTTGTAAGAAATTGACTGTTTATTGTCTAAATATGAAACAAATGTAAATCAAATATATTTAATGGAAAGTAAGATTTTATCCACAACCTGTTCATGATTCAAATGATGACAATCGATGATTATGTCTGCCCATGATTCATAAAGCGGTGTTCGTTCTTGATATAAATCATACAGAGTTTGTCCTTTGGCTCTTACCAATCCACGTTCTTCAACACTCTTTGCACGTCGATTAATTTCTTCGAATGGATATTTTAGGTAAATGATATTTCCAAGTTGCTTCAGGTATTCCATTGCTTTATGGCTATATACCACACTACCTCCAGTTGCGACGACACACTGGAGAGGCTTGATTTTAAGTACATACTCCTCCTCAATTTTGCGGAATTGTTCTACCCCTTGCTCATCAATAATCTGTTGAAGTAATTTGCCAGTTTCAGATTGTATTAACAAATCGGTATCTATAAAATTCCAATGCAATGATTTAGCTAACAAGACACCAATGGTGCTTTTCCCTGACCACGGCATACCAATTAAAATAATGTTCTCTTTTATCATTTGTAATTCCAATATAATTTTAATGACATGACAAGATAGGTGTCTGTAGAATTTAATAAAGTTTTACAAATATTATAAAAAACAAGTCTGAAAATAAAAATGGGAATTCATGTTCTAATGTAAGGATTATTCTTTTTCATTCTTTTTTGTTCGTCCCATCCGAATCTTTTGGAAACAGAGATTTTCATCTTTGGTTAAATGAATCAGTTTGCGAATACCTCGTCTAAGGGCTCTATGTATAGCAGAAGGGTTTGCCCCTGAACGTTCTGAAATAGTTTCAAGTGTTAGTCCTTGAAAATAATACATTTCAATATAGCGTTTTTCTTTTGGACTAAGTTTTCGCTGAACCTGTTTTCTAACCCATTGCAAAAGACGAGTCTTTTCTTCTCCCCATGCTAATTTTTTCTCAATCTCTTCTGGTGATTCATACCACAATGAGCAATGTGATGGTACTTGTTCCAAAAAATCTTGCGATACTAAAACAGTATGGTTCAAAAACTCCTTTTCTAAACAATCGGTATTTTTACTTTTGGTAAGTAGGTGTTGTGAATTCTTTTTCATAACTTTAATCCTTTCTTTTTTGAAAATAAAACGTAACAATCCTTAATAACTTAATAGTAAAAAGGTGAGAACATTTTACGAATATGGAATTGAAAAAGTACTTTGCAGATGGTTTATTTTTTGTTTAATTTTTATTTGGTTTTATTTTTAAGAAATCAGTTTAGGTGAAAAAGAGAATCGCAAAGAAAATCTAAATATGTAAAAAAGATTTTTCAAATAGTGTCTTTTTAATTGCGGTATGTTGATTGAGCAGAATACTGTATAAATTAAAAGGAAATTTTTTTGTCAGGAATGTTTGTACATATATATGTGGTAATTCTGAAAAATAAGAATACAATATGTTGTGTTTCTGCGAAAATTGTAGAATAAAAAATTTTTAAATTTTATAAAAAAAATGGGTATTTTAATTTGACAAGTGGTTTTGTTTTATGTTAAGATTTTACAAATTTAATATGAAAATTCATCGCCGCCAATTCTGAAATCCAGCGAGAAGAAAGGAGGTATGATGACCAGAGAGAAGGCTCGCACAGGAATTGGATTGGGTCGATGTGGTCGATAAAATGTAGATGAGAAAGTGTCTGTGAGGGCAGACACGGAAAGAAAAGTTTATATTAAATTGAACTGAACTTGTAAAAGGAGTATGAAACTATGCGTAAAAGCATGTTATTAGTTGCAGTAGCAGTCGTACTTTTAGGCACGATGGCTTATGCCGAACTTCAGAATGTAGAAGTCGGCGGAAAAATTCGCATTCGTGCGAATTGGTTAGATTATGATGATGCCGGTGAAACAAGCTTTATCGAACAGAGAACACGTTTAAATGTAAAAGCAGACTTCACCGATGAAGTTACAGCGATGATTGAATTAGACAGCTATGATATTTGGGGCGAGGATTTTCGTTCTCCCAATTATCTTACTGGTGTAGACAATCGTCAGGCGAGTGTAGATGATGTTGAAGTCTATCAAGCCTATGTCGAAGCCCGTGAGATGTGGGGAACCCCGCTTCGTGCCCGTGTTGGTCGTCAGGAATTGACCCTTGGTAGTGGCTGGCTTGTCGGCACAAACGACAAACGCTACAACTTCACAGGTCTTTCCTGGGATGCACTTCGCTTGAGCTATGTAACAGACATGGTCAGCGTTGATGCTATCGCAGCCAAATTAGTCGAATCCATGAAGGATTTCGCAGAAGATGATGTTGATTTGTATGCTATCTATGGTAGCTATACAGGTCTTGAAGATGTCGTAATCGATGCCTACTGGATGTATATCCGTGACGATGCGACAGAACTTGAATCTAACCTTCATACCCTTGGTCTTCGCGGTGCTGGTAAAGTCGGTGCCTTCGATTTCGAAGCTGAAGCCGCTTATCAGTTAGGTGATGCAGAAGACACAGGTTGGTGGATTTTTGGTCAAACCAATGATTTCAATGCATGGGCAGCAAACCTTGAATTAGGTTACACCTTCGATATTTCCTGGCAGCCACGGATTTATGCCGGCTTTGCATATTTGGAAGGACCGGATGTGGATTGCTATTGGTTCAAGAAAGACGATGTTGAATTTGCTTTCAACCGTCTATTCTCCAACTGGGAATATTCTGATTTCTTAGACGATACAACACTTAGCAATGCTTTCGTATATCGTCTTGGTTTAGGTGTCCAGCCGACCGAAGCCATTAAACTTGCTCTTGAAGGTCAATATTACATGTTAGACGAAGAAGCAAAGAATGATGATGATGAGTTAGGTTGGGAACTTCAGTTAACAGGTGCTTACAACTACAGCGAAGACTTAGTTGTTCGTGCTGGTTACTCCCATTTCTTCGGTCAAGAACTGCTTGAAGACCAGGATTTCAACTACCTATTTGCTGAAACTGAGATTAGCTTCTAATGTCTCTGTTCATTGGTTTCTTCTCCTAAATCAATATTTAGGAAAAGAGAGTAGAAAAGGGCCTCGTAAGGGAAACCTTACGAGGCTGTCTATTTTTAAATCAATCTAATCTAAAGGTTTTGTTTAACAATTTAAAAACTCTACTTGATTTTTTCTATGCATTTCTTTTATTGTTTTTACATATTTTTTTTGCAATGTCAACATGAATAAAACTTAATAAAAAGAAAGGGTCCTAAATTGAGTGAAACACCTATCTTAAAACCTACTCAAGCATTAGATTTGCTCTATGAATTTGAACGTGAACCAGTGACAGAGGATAAACTTCAGCCAGGTCGTTATTTTGCAGGTTTATTCGCTGGTGAACACGTTGCGGGAACTGAATTTGTTATCGGAGCGTTATTTGTTAGTTGGGGAGTTAATGCCTATGACATCTTTGTCGGGTTGCTTCTTGGAAATTTAATGGCGGTACTCACCTGGACGTTAATATGTGCCCCAATTGCAGTACGTACACGTCTAACGCTTTATTGGTTTTTACGTAAAGTTGCAGGTCCAACTGTTACAACAATATATAACGTGTTAAATGCATTTCTATTTTGTATTTTGGCGGGCTGTATGATTACTGTTTCTGCCTCAGCAGTTCGTGTTCCGCTGGGGATACCTCCTCAAACGCAATGGATACCTACTGACTTCCGATTCGTACTTGTAGTATTAGTGGTAGGGGCTGTTGTTGTAACTCTTGCTATTTTGGGCTTTAAACGATTATCCCAATTTTCTGTAGTATGTTCACCATGGATGTTCCTCATGTTCATTGCAGGTGCAATTGCCCTTTTACCAGCAGCAGGTGTTGATATTCGCACCTGGAATGATTTCTGGCAAATTGCGACCCAGAAAATATGGACTGGAGTTCGTCCAGATGGGAAAGAACCGATATCTTTCTGGCATGTATCTGCTTTTGCATGGATATGTAACCTGGCGATGCATGGTGGTCTCTCTGATATGGCAATTTTTAGATATGCTCGCTCCTCTGCCTATGGGCTTTTCTCTGCTTTTGGTATGTTTTTAGGTCATTATTTAGCGTGGATTTGTGCTGGTATAATGGGTGCTATGTCTGCAATCCTATTACAAAAAAGTATTATTGAACTTGATTCTGGTGCTGTGGCTACTGAAGCATTAGGTACTGCTGGTCTAATTGCGGTAATATTGGCAGGTTGGACTACATCAAACCCGACTCTGTATCGGGCAGGCCTTGCTTTGCAGGCAGTTACACCTGGATGGCCAAGATGGCTCGTTACTTTACTGGCAGGTGCTGGTACTACAATTATTGCTTGTTCACCATTTGTCTTTACAAAATTACTCGATTTTGTGGGTTACTATGGTTTGCTTCTTATGCCCTTGGGTGCAGTGGCATTTACGGAGTACTGGATATTCCCTAAAATAGGATTGACACGATACTGGATTGAGAAGAAGCAAATGTCGATGAATCTACCTGCTTTGTTAAGTTGGCTCATCTCCATTGCAGTTGCCATTACATTGGAAAAAACAGGGACATTGCATCTTTTCTTCTTATTTGTACCTGTCTGGCTTATGACTTCTATTCTATATACTATTCTGGCTATGTTAATGGGGGCAAGAGATGTTCCAGCGGATGCAAAAGAAGTTATACCTACTGCAGAAAACAATTTGATTGTAACATCTTCTCAAAGAAAAAAAGAAATCACTCAAAAAGAAGAATCAAAATCTGACCCTGTTGTATGGATATCGGGTATCATCGCAGGTCTATCATTAATTATATGCTTACTACTTTCAATCTGGGTGTTTGTTAAAGGAACCAATGGCTTTGCTCAAAACCTCAAAACGTTCCATAGCATTCTTCTTTATCCAACATTGGCATACTTCATCGCTGGAACGATTTTTGTAATCCGAAGAGACCGAGAGAAACAAAACAATTAATAAAGCAAAAAAGTAGATAGACTTAGACCTAATTGAGGGATACATGAGATCTCGAATATTGTCCGGTATTATTTATTTGACTGTTTTTACCTCCAGTATGGCAATTATGTTCCTTCAATTAGTGGCAGGTCGGATTATTGCACAGTATTTAGGTCAAAGCTTGCTTACTTGGACAAGTATTATTGCAGTTACACTCACGGGAATTGCTATTGGTAATCATGTTGGTGGAATATTATCTGACCGATATAATAACATTAAGACTATTCCTTTTCAGTTTTTCTTTGCCTCTATTCTTATAGCTTCTATTTATATAACAAATCACTTGTTAGGAAATCTCTCTTTATTACAAAATTTGTCTTGGCAGTGGCGAATCCTTGCACATGTATTTCTAATGCTACTTCTACCTTTTCTTGCATTAGGTACCATATCGCCTGTTTTAACTCGCCTATTAATTCAAGTTTCTTCGTCTTCGGGAACAAGTGTAGGTATCTTTTTTGGTTTTTCTTTGTTGGGTAGTTTAGCTGGGACTTTTTTAACAGGCTATGTTTTTCTGGCACATTTTGCCTATACATCATTACTTTTTCTTTCTGCGTTTTTTTTATTTGTTGTTGCTATTGGCTATGCAATTGGTAGTTTGTATATCCAATCAGTTACTTCAAAAAAAATTGAAATGGAGTATTCTGAGAAGGAAGAAAAATCTATAAAAGACGTAGATACTCAGCCATTTTATAAGGTTCTACTCATTTCGTTCTGGGCTGGTGCGGGGGTCATGGTTCTTGAAATTGTATCTGCTCGTCTGCTTGCTAAGAATTTCGGCAATTCCCTATATACATGGACAACGATTATCGGCGTTGTCTTGGGTTGTCTTTCTTTAGGCGGATATATTGGTGGTTATTTAAGTCAACATTTAAATCCGAGGAAAGTTGCCAGTTTCTTCTTGTTCTTGTCGAGTTTATTTCTATTGATTATTCCATTGGCAAATGTCCTTCTGCCATGGAATCCATATTTATGGCATTTTTCATGGCCTGTTCAGATCCTTATTCATTCTATTGTTGTTTTTGGACCTGCATGTGTTGCTTTTGGAACAATCTCCCCAATTTTAATACGAATGATTTCCCCAACAAATGATAAAGATGTCCATGGCAAAAAGATTGGGATGATATACGGAGTGAATGCCTTTGGAGGTATTTTAGGAGTCATTGGAACAGGTTACTATGCTATTGCACATTGGGGCACATCTATCACTATTGCGTTAACAGCGATAATATCGGCTCTATTTTTCCTCTGGATAGCAAAAAAGACGTTGATGTCATTTTCCTACACAATTTTAGTTTTGATACTCTTTTGTAGTGCATTAGCCCCATCGCATCCATGGGACTCGTTGGCATTACAGACAGGACTAAAACCTTATCGTCCTCCAAATGTCCTTTATGAGAAAGAGAGTCATTATAACTATATACAGGTTAAGTTAGCAGACCCAGAACGACCATATATATTGGACCTTGTATTAGATAAAATGATACACAATAGGAAAAATATGAAAGAGCCAAACAAGTTAACAGCACCTTATGAGTATATATTTCATAGTGTCATTGATTACACTCAAAAAGAAAAATTATTTAATCGACAGCTTCTCATTGGAGGTGGTGCCTATACATTTTGCCATTTTCTTGAACAAGAATATCCAACGTGTCAGATTGAAGTGGCAGAGATTGACCCAGAAGTGACTAAAACCGCATTTAAAGTGTTTGGGCTTCCGAAGGATACACATCTTAAAATTTATCATCAAGATGGCAGAAATCGCATAGAGGATTTAGTCCGCGAAAAGAAACATGGTAACATGGCGATTTCGTATGACTGTATCATTAATGACTCATTCAGTGATTATAGTGTTCCTTTCCATCTTATAACCAGAGAATTTGTTGAAAAAATCTATTACATACTATCTTCGGAAGGTATATATCTGACGAATGCTATCGATTGCCTTATGTATGGCTATTTTATCTCTGCCATGTATGAAACGTACAGTAGTGTTTTCCCATACACCTATATGTTCTCCACTACGGATAATCCCGAATCCAGAGATACGTTTGTATTGGTTGCTTCCAAGAAGCCCTTACCAATTCAAACAATTGCAAATCAGGTATATGAACGATATAACACAAAAGTATATCCTTTCTCAGATGAAAAGATAAAAGCACTACTATCTAAAACGACCCCTTTTATCCTTACAGACCAGTTTGCACCTGTGGAAAATCTTTTAGCACCGACCGTCTCATTTACTGAGGAGACGCCATATCTCCGTCGATTAACACGAATAGCAGAAACAATAACAAGCGGTGGGAACATAAATCAGGCTATTGACCAGTTATTAAGAATTATAAATGAACGACCTAACTTTAATAATGCTTATATCATTTTGATTGATGCCCTTATTCAGGCTAAGCGGTATCCAGAAGCCGTGGCATGGGCAAAAAAACTTATCCAGAGATTACCTAATGAAGTGAAAGTGTATACCCTTTTAGGAACTGCTTATGCCAGATTGAGTAATACCCAATCCGCAATTGAAGCATGGGAACAAGCGATTCAAGTAGACCCTAATTTGGGAAATGTTAAAATAAATCTCTCAACATACTTAATTCAACAGAAACAATTTGAAAGAGCAGAAACACTAATTAAAGATGTTTTGGAAAAAGAACCTACCTTAAAATTTAATGCCACGATGAATTATGCAGTATTGAGGTTTGCTCAGGGTAAGTTTGACGAATCGTTACAATATTTACAGCAAGCTGAACACCTCCAACCCAATAATTACTCGATTAAAGAACAAATGGCGGTAGTGTATTATTATTCAGGTGATACTGGTCGTGCTAAAGAACTTATCCGTGAATGTCAAAAGGCAAATCATTCTGTTAATCCTGAATTTTTAAATCTCCTTAATACAAAGAATTAAAAACAAATAGTTTCTCTTGTGAAATAGTATGAGTTAACGTTATAAAATAATAAATCAAATCAATCAAACGAGTAGTAAAAGTGTATGAAAATACTTGTTCTTTCACAATTTTTTCCACCCGAAATGGGAGCCCTATCTGCACGTACCTATGAGCATGCTAAATATTGGGTTTCCGAAGGTCATGAGGTTATAGTTGTTTGTGGTCTGCCTAACTATCCTGATGGTATTGTTCCTCCAGAATATCAGGGAAAGTGGCTTATTCGTGAAAATTGGGATGGTATTAACATACTACGTGGCTGGCTTTTTGTGACTCCTAATCGTGGTGTTGTTAAACGAAGTATTGCCTTTTTAACGTATATGCTCTCTTCGATTATCGTTGCTACTTTTTTTGCGGGGAAATGTGATGTAGTCATGGCAAGTTCCCCGCAGATTCTATGTGGTTTAGCAGGTTATATTGTATCGGTCTTTAAGTGGCGACCCTTTGTATTTGAGGTACGAGACCTCTGGCCTGCACAGATTATTGATTTAGGAGTAATCAAAAATAAATTTATTATCTCAATCCTAACTGCCCTTGAAACGTTTCTTTATCGCCATGCTAAAGCAATTGTTACCATTGCCCCTGCTATGTCACGGGAAATAGCCCGACGCGGTTTTGATGAAAATAAAATTTTCACTATTCCAAATGGTATCGATGAAAATGTCTTTAAACCCTTAGATACACCAAATCGCATTCGCAAAGAAAAAGGTTGGGATGATTCGAAGATTGTTGTACTTTACATTGGGACTATGGGTTTATCGCAGGGACTAAAAACTATCCTTGAAGTTGCGGAACGGGTAAAAGATGACCCACGTCTCCTTTTTGTTTTTGTGGGTGCGGGTGCAGACCGAGATAACCTTATTCGCTTATCAATTCAAATGCAATTGAATAATGTTGAGTTTTACCCCGCAGTGGAGAAAAAAGAAATGCCTGATTGGTATGCCTCATCAGATATTTGCCTTGTTTCACTAAAAAAACGTAATGTCTTCAAATATAACATTCCGTCCAAAATGTTTGAAATTATGGCGTGTGAACGTCCTATCCTCTTAGGTGCTGAAGGTCAAGCACGTGAACTTTTAGAACAAGCAGAAGCTGGTGTCGCTGTGGAACCAGAAAATGTTGATGCTTATACGGAAGGGCTTTTAGTTTTAGCAAATAACCCTGAAATAAGGAAAAATGCTGGCAAAAAAGGACGAGCCTACGTTCTTGAACATTTTACCCGCAAAACAAATGCACAGAAATACCTCCATGTCTTCCAATCTGTAGTAACAGCATGCCCTAATAATAAGATTTAAAAGTTTGATTATCACTCTTTTTTGTATGTTATCGAGAATTATGATTTTGGAGGAGATAATTTTTTAAGAAACTCCCATGGGTATATACTGGAAGTATGTCCATCGCTCCAAAATATGCTTATGGCATAATGGCCTAATAGTTGGAATTGTTCTACCTTTATATCTTCTGGGATATTTTCTTGTTTGAGTAATGGTTGCCCTGTTAGTTCATCTACACAGTAGGCGCATCTACATGCGCGTCGTAATTCTACTAATGAAATTGTGGAGAATTTTCCATCTTTCCAGTCAATTATTAGGTTTTTTCCTTTAACTTGTACTTCTGGCGAGGATAGTGTATTTGCTCTACGTTTTCCTATTTCACGTTGTATCTGCTCTATTAAAGGTTTCCATGTCGTATCGTGCTCTTGACCCGCATTTTTGGTAGAGGCATCATGAAAATTGTGAAGAATAGGAATATTTGCCAGTATTGGCAAACCGAAACGTTGTTGTAAATCGTCTGTCCCATTTCCAAATAAAAAATGTTTTTTCCCGCAGTTATCGCAGATAAAGTAGGACATATTCTCTACAATACCCAGCACAGGGACACGCAATTTTTCGAACATCAAAATTCCTCTGGATACATCAACCAACGACAATGTCTGTGGTGTAGTTACAATAATGGCACCGTCTAAAGCAATCTGTTGAAGGAGTGTTAATTGGATATCACCAGTCCCTGGAGGCAAATCAATGATTAAAAAATCAAGAGGTCCCCATTCTGTTTGGTGTAACAATTGTGTTGTATATGTGGAGACTAAGGGTCCTCGTAATACTGCGGGGGAATCGCCTAATATATATCCTAAAGACATAGTTAGAAGACCATCGATTTCAACAGGTAGAAGTTTTTCATCAATCATTACAACATCTGCATGGACTTTGTTCATCAGTGTAGGTAGTGAAGGACCGTACATATCCAAATCTAACAAGCCCACCCTTAATCCACATCTTTGTAAAGCACGGGCAAGATATGCGGATATGGTTGATTTCCCGACGCCTCCCTTGCATGCGGATATAGCAATAATTGAGTGGATATTATTCAGGGTCACTTGTTGTTGGTGTGGAGATACGTTGCGCTGACGTGAAGTAAATTGGATGTTTATCTTTTTTACCCCTGGTACTGAAAAAACCTTCGCCTCAATTTCTTCTTTAAACTGATTTTTTAGGGGACATGTCGGAATAGTTAATTCAATAATTAAATTAACCACGCCATCATCATCACATGAAACTGATTTTACAAATCCAGCACTGACAATGTCTGTTTTTAAATCAGGGTCGATGACCGTTTTTAAAATAGATATTACCTTTTCTTTAATGGACTCAGAAAAACTCATATTAACACTTCACCCCAACGAGTTATAAAAACGAAAAAATAGAAAGGGAACAACGTAATAGTTACAGGTAGAATTATAACTTTAACTTTATTTTAACACTTGCATTCACATCAAACTTTATATCCGATTGAGTGGAATAACCTATCACATGTAATGTCCCTTCGATACAACCGCCATCGGTAGCATCTTTTATAAAGGGATATATATCAAGTTCTTTGTCAATTAAGAAAGTTATTTCTGTTTTATCTGAACTAATTTCCCCTTCACCAAAAGTTATTTCTTTATCATTGATTTTCAAAATAAGCGAAATTTGCTCGATTTTAGAGAAATCACCTTCTTTAGCTTTCATTTTAATTTGTTCAATCCATAAGTTTTTTACTTTTATTTTTTTAAGTAAATTAAGTGCAATATTTGAACCAATAGGGATATCCCTTAGTGCAGGTTCTACTTCTTTCCTAATTTCTTCAATATTAAATTTTCCGCAAGCTTTTGCAATTGAAACGCTTTTGTCAATTCGAATATCGACATTGGGTTCGCCAGGAATCTTTACATCTTTTGCAAGGGTTGTATCAAACTTAAATTCTGATAAAGAAGAATAATTAAAAATTAATCTGAAACAGCCTGAAAAAGAAATACTCACTATCATAATGAAGAGGATACTCAACAGTTTACTGGTTGCAAATAATTTTTGTGTTTTCATAATATGCTCTCCCAAAAGTTAAAGTTTTT
>DAOSBX010000017.1:54592-71375 GCA_035361075.1 Candidatus Hydrogenedens sp.
AGATTAAAGTGTTAAAAATTTATTTTAAACTTTCTCCTTCAACATAAAGTTCTTTCCATTGAATTCCAGCAACACCACCTGTATGGAGTTGTAAAGCAAAGAAACCTTCAAACAGATTTGGTGCAGAATCATTAAAATCTACTACTTTAACACCATTTAGCCATGATATAGTCCGATTCCCTTCACATTTAACTTCGATTTCATTCCAATCACCTTTTCGAAGTGCCCAAGCACCTGGCGTTTTTATATTTGGTTCTGTTAACCAACCCCGTTTATAACTTTCGTAAAGGAAACCTGTTTTTGTTGGATAACCCGGTTCTACCTCGACCTGTACACCTGAAATAATTGGATAGCCGTCATCTCGCATATTGATGCTTGAGTGATAAAATAATCCATAATTGCCTTCACCCAACATTTTAAACTGGGCACGCACACGAAAATCTTTCCAGATTTTTTCTGTTGCAAGATATCCCTCCGATTTTTTTGGTCCACTTTTACCTACAATAATACCATCTTCAACGACCCATTCTTCTGAACCGTAATTTTTCCAGCCCTCTAAATTTATCCCGTTGAATAGAGATTTCCATTCTCCCTTTCGTCCTAAATCTTTAATTCGCACATTTCGATATTCAACTTCGGCAATGTCAGGAATAACCTCATCAGCTCGGACTTGCAGAAGAATATAGCCCTTTATATAATTATCATCTTCTATTCGTGATGCTAATATATCATGTAAATAAACCTCTATTGTTGGTCCAATTGCGACCACTTTCATCCGATTCCAACCACGTTGTTTTAATGTCATTACAGCATCTCGGGATGGTTCTGCTAACAAACCTCTACCATTCTCCTCAATAATTCTACCTGTGCCAAATCGTTCCCTTGTCTCTATATTTGCTTGATAGCCATAACAATCATATTTCACCTGGTCAGGTGGAACATTTTCAGGTACAGGTAATAAAGGTAACCATTGAGTTCTAAACTGAACTCCACCATTTATCGGATTTAATGTCCTAAATTCACATTCAAACTCAAAATCTGCAAATTCCTTCTTAGTATAGAGTAACCATATATTTACTTTTTCTTCTTTTTGTTCTGGTGTCTTTGTTAATTTGCCTTTAATTACGCCATCCTGAATAGTCCATTCGCCACCAAGTGCTTTCCATCCTTCTAAAGAGTTATTTTCAAATAAAGGAACCCAATCCGCTGTTTGAGCCAACATACTGACACTAACAAGAAGGATAAAAATATTCATCGCACATCTCCTCTTAAAAATGTTTAATTGCTGAAATTATGCTAATTATCTCTTACAATAATATAAAAATACAACTACTCCTTCCTTCTCTCTTCCTCATAAAAACTGTACTGTATAAAGATATTATTATATTTTTACTCGATTAACATTTTTTGCGAGTAAGCCCTTCGGACCTTGGACTAACTCAAAACTTACTTTTTCTCCTTCTCGGAGTGTGCGAAATCCACGCATACGAATTTCGGTGTGGTGAACAAAAATGTCTTCCCCCAAATCGTTCACAATAAAACCATATCCTTTACGGTCATTGAACCATTTTACCTTCCCCATGTGCCTAACATGAGGTGACAAAGATACTACCTCGCTCACGATTACAACCCTTATCGTTAATCTTTTCTTTTAATCCATTCATAAAAATCTATATAAAATACTTCTTTATAGAAGTTGTTCATTACTATTTTACACTATTTACATTAATTTGTCAAGATACTTTATAAAAAAATAAAAATAATATGATATTTCTATTTGTGATAAAATTTGACATAAATTACAAAAAAAATATCAATTGTTTTTTTATATCTATTTTTATTTATAATTTAACTATTCTACTTTATCAAGAATAAAAAACAAGAAGGAGTTTTTATGCGAGTATTAGTAACTGGTGGGGCAGGTTTTATTGGTTCCCATTTAACAGAATATCTTGTACAAAGAGGTAATAAAGTAGTTGTGTTGGATAATTTGAGTACTGGCAAGTTTGAGAATATTGAGCACATCAAAGGAATAGAATGTATCATTGATTCGACTTTGAACGAAGAAATTGTTCGTGATTTAGTTAAAGATGTAGATGTCGTTTTTCATTTAGCAGCGACGGTGGGTGTGAATTTGGTAATTAATAATCCTATTCAGACCATCGTAAATAATATTCGTGGTACAGAGACGGTGTTAGAAGAAACCTGTCGTTACCGTCGTCCTCTATTAATAACTTCAACAAGTGAAGTATATGGCAAAAGTATGAAGGAGGTATTTGAAGAAGATGATGACCAGATTATAGGTCCTCCACATCGGCATCGTTGGTGTTATGCAGCATCAAAAGCAATTGATGAGTTTCTTGCTCTCGCATATTGGAAAGAAAAGAGACATCCAGTTTATATCGTCCGATTGTTCAATATTGTAGGTCCTCGTCAAACGGGACAATATGGAATGGTGTTGCCAAATTTTATCATGCAAGCCCTTAAAGGGGAACCTTTGCGTGTATTTGGTGATGGAATGCAGACCCGTTCTTTCGCCTATGTTGGTGATATTGTTCCTGCATTAGTACAAATTATGGAACGTCCTGACCTTTGTGGAAAGGTATTTAATCTGGGAAATGACAAAAGCGTTCGAATTATAGACCTTGCAAAGAAAGTGATAGAGGTTGTACAAAGTCCGTCTGTTATTAACTTAATTCCCTATGAAGAAGCATATCCAGAGGGATACGAAGATATGAGGCATCGCGTTCCATGCTTAAATCGAATTCGGCAAGCCATCGGATATGAACCAAAAACACCGTTAGAAACCATTATTTCAATAGTAGCAGAATACCTTCGTAAAAAAGTAAAATAATCCATTCGTATTTCAATTATTTCTTATTTATCGTTTTATTTAGCAGGTATTGTTCATAAATATTTTTTACTCATAATAAAGTTCATTTATAATCATTAACCCTATAATATTAAGTCGATTTTTATCTTTGTTAGATTGAGTTCAAGATGAATAAACAAAAAGTTTTTATTAAGACGTTCGGTTGTCAGATGAATGAACATGATAGTGCAAGGATAGTTGCTATCCTTGAGCAGATGGGGTATTTATTAACAGACCAGCCAGATGATGCGAATATGATTCTAATCAATACCTGCTCCGTTCGTGAGAATCCTGAAAATAAGGTTTATAGTTTATTGGGAGCACTTCGGCCTATCAAGGAAAGAAATCCAAAAACAATTATTGGAGTATGTGGTTGTGTAGCACAGCAAGAAGGTGAACATATTCTAAAACGAGAGTCTGTGGTCGATATTGTTATTGGTCCAGACCATTACTTCGAGTTGCCTGAGTTGATTTCGCGAGTTCGAGAAGGCGAACGTATTTGTTGTACGTATAGAGAATATCCAAAGCCACCTATATTTGACTTTATTCCTTCAGAATGGCTTGAAAAAGGGCACAGGGAAGGAGTAAAGGCATATATCGTTATAAGTAAAGGGTGTAATAATGCATGTAGTTTTTGCATTGTACCTCGTACTCGTGGACGCGAAGTATACAGAACACCAGAAAGTATACTGAAGGAGGTTCGGTCTGCAGTATCGGAAGGTATCCGTGAGATCTGGTTATTAGGGCAAAATGTAAATACGTATAAGTACACATCCAATTACCGTTTTATTGAACTCCTTAATGATGTTGCAAAGGAACATGACCTTTGGCGTATTCGCTTTACCTCACCACATCCTTATGATTGGAGTAAAGAACTTACCGACCTCATTGCAGAACGACCAAATATAGCAAGACATATTCATTTGCCACTACAATCTGGCTCAAATCGCATCCTAAAACTTATGCGGAGAAGACATACCATAGACGATTACTTAGAGCAGGTTGATTATATAAAGAAAAAGGTGCCAGGAATAGAGATAAGTACAGACCTGATTGTCGGTTTCCCTACAGAAACGGAAATAGAATTTGAAGAGACGATGGAGGTAGTTAGACGGGTTCAATTTAGCCAGATTTATCCCTTTAAATATTCACCCAGACCTAAAACATATGCCGAAAAGTTAGGTGATACTGTCCCCAGAGAAGAAAAAGAAGAGCGACTTGCACGTCTTATTGCTCTACAAGAGGAGATTAATCAGTTATCTATGTCTAAACTTATTGGCACCCAACAGGAGGTGCTTATTGAAGATAGGCATCCGAGGAATCCAAGTTTCTGGAATGGAAGAACAAATTCATATCGCTCCATTACAGTTTGCGGAGAGAACATGGAACTCGGTGATTTAGTTTCTGCACGGGTTGTGGGATATCATGGGCATTGGTTAGAAGCTGAATACCTCGATACTTTAAAAAAATCATCGCTGATAAATATAAAAAGATAAGGAGGAGCTAACTTATGAAAGTTTCAGTTATTCATTCCCAAACAACGATTGAATTCGACTGGAACACCGCTTTACTTATTCCTATTTTTGAAACGAAATTGCCAATTCAATGCGAAATATTAAAAGAAGAGCAGGAAATATTTATTCAATCGATTATTGACCGTGATTTATTCAGTGGCAAAGAAAATGACATCTTATATGTTCCCTTTGCAAGCCCGAATTTGGCAGGAGTAATTCTTTTGGGTTTAGGAAAAAAAGAAGAGTTCCATGAAGAGAAGATGCGAAGAATTGCCGGTAGCGTTATCAATTACACACGAAATAACAAAATATCCAGCATTGTTTGTGATTGGAATTATATTTCAACGGAGTATATTCCACCTTTTATTGAGGGGATTATTTTATCGCAATACATATTTGACCAGTATAAAACGAAGAACGCGAATGAGGACAAAAAGACAAATCCCATTACAAATGTCACATTCATCGTGTCTTCAGAGGAGAATATTCAAACATTAAATAATCAATGCGAACAAACCGTGCTTATATGTAATACCGTAAACATGGTGCGTTCATTAATTTCTTCTCCTGCTAATGAATTGACACCCCAATCATTCACAACATTTGCTCAAAATATGTTTCAAAACTTACCTTTGAAGTTTCAGGTACTTGATAAAAGTGAATTAGAGCGAGAAGGACTAAATGGTATTCTTGCGGTAGGGAAAGGCTCTAAAAATGAGCCTATGATGATGATTCTTGAATATCAGCCAAGTTCTTCTAATACAGAGAAGCAGGTTGTAATTGTTGGCAAAGGTGTCACATTTGATACAGGTGGTATTTGCTTAAAACCACACGAAGGGATGCAAGAGATGCGGTATGATATGTCAGGAGCCGCAGTCGTTTTAGGAACCATGTATATCCTTGCTGAATTAAAACTAAATATTCCTGTGATAGGTTTGATACCTCTGGTTGAAAATATCCCCAGTGGGTCAGCATTACTGCCTGGAGATATCATCAAAATGTACGGTGGCAAAACAGTAGAAGTGTTAAACACAGACGCTGAAGGTAGGTTGATTATTGCAGATGCTATGGCGTATGCACAAAAAAATTATGCTCCAAAAAAAATAATTGATATTGCTACATTAACGGGTGGGTGTATTATTGCATTAGGTCATTTCTGTGCTGGTGTTTTAGGTAATGATAAAGAACTGATAAAAGAGCTTTTACACGCAGGCAATAAGACGGGGGAACGACTTTGGGAGTTTCCACTGTGGACAGATTATGAAAAATTAATACAATCCGATTTTGCCGATGTGGCAAATATTGGACCCAAAGGTGAGGCATCTACTATTGTTGGCGGTATCTTTTTGAAGCAGTTTGTAGAGAACAATATTCTATGGGCTCACATAGATATTGCAGGAACTGCTTGGGGTGTTAAGCATATAGCATATTGGGATAGTAAATACCCCACTGGTTTTGGTGTCCGATTATTAATACAATGGTTATCACAACAGTAAACAAAAAAACAACGAATAAGCAAAGGTAAGTAATATGCGGTACATACTTTTCCTCATTGTAATTATGTTATCCATAGGACTGATAGTCGCTGGATTTAGTCCATCCTTATTTTCTATTAAGGAGTCAGATGGAGAACTTATGAACGAATATGTTTTCAAAAAAGCAACAAGCAACATTTCCAAACTGAGAGCACTTATTCAAGAATGTAAAACAAATCAGACGGAAATTTATGAGGGACGGGAAATAAATAGCCCTGATTTACCAGAAGAACGAAAAATGCTTATAGAACTGGAAATAATCCTTGCATATCAACATGAAAAACTTGCCCAGATAAACTATATAAATATCAGAGAAAAATCATTTAGACGAGAAGCTACTCCTATTGACGTTCAACATGCTTATCGTGAGTATGAATCCGCAACGCTTTACCTGTCAAGGCTTCTTGAAAAATACCCTCAAGGTGAATATTTATTAAAACAGCATCTCTAAAACAAAAACATTTTATAAAGGCAGTGTTAGTATCTATACTAACAGGATTCGTTAGATAGTAATTGAAAATTAAAGTTAGAATATTTATCTTTCATAATTTCATTAAAATCTACACGGGGGAGAGGGAAACACATGTGATGGTAAGGGCATGGTAATGTAAGATAATAACTATTTATTATATTATCCCCTTGTCTCACTTAAAGTATTACTATTTTCATAAGTAGGAGGGATTAACTTATTCTTCCATAAGTTCCTGAGTTGCGTCAGTAATATATTGTTTCTTGGGGAGTAAGTGTTTTGGAGTAAAAAAGTAGGAAGCAATAAGGGTAGGAATAACAGCACTACCAATGACGCAAATAACGATGTAAGAATATTGATTAACATCAATGATACCGTTAGAATATCCAAATAAAGCAGAAATAGTTCCGAATGTCAGTCCAGTGGACATCATGAGGGTATAATAACGTTTCTCATTTTTTTCTTTCCGAAATATAGAAATGAAAGGATAAAGTCCAACAATTTTCGTGGCTATTTTTGCACCTAATAATGCAAAGACAATTAAAGGTGCAGAGATAAGTGCTGGGATTGAGACAAGTGTTCCAGCGCGTAAGAAATAAAATGGGGTTAAGAATCCAACAGTTAACGTTCTAAGTCTTCTCAACCATAGATGATTCTTCTGACTGAATTCAGCAAGTACCATTCCAGCAATATAGGCAGGCAAGACAGCTTCGTTGCCTGACCATAAAGCTAACGCCCCTAAAGCAAATAGTGTAAAGGAGATCCACTTAGTCCGTATAGCAGCAGTTCGATTTCCATAAACCTCCGTTAGGTGATTGGTAATATATGGAAAGATGAGAAGAAATATAATCAATGTCGAGATAAAAATAATAGTCTTATATGTAAAGGGCGCAAATAGAATTCCGAGGGCAAGCACTGTCCCAATATCATTTATAAAACATGCCCCAAGAATTCCTTTTCCAAATTCTGTCCGATTCAAGCCTGTTTCTATCATTACTGCATAAACGACAGCCATAGATGTAGTGGACAAAGCAACACCACATAAAAGACTTGCTTTTAACTCCCAGCCTAAAATACATCGGGCAATCAGCGAACATCCAATAAAGGGAGATAAGAATCCTATCAAGCCAATTAGAAGCACCTCTCTTAATTTTTGTCTAATTACAGTAGGCTCGAGTTCGGCTCCTGCCAGAAAAGTTAAAAAAATGGCTCCACTACCCGCTAAAAATTTTACCCATTCTGTGTTGCTATTTAACAAGCCGTGGTTTACATATTTTGTGGTAATAAACCCAGCAAGTACTCCAACACAAATCTCAACAAGTGCAATGGATAGTTTTATATGGTAGGCGATAATAGCTGAAATTAATGCAAGTGACAACCAGATTGCAGTAGATAGATAAATTTCTTCCATGTTAAATTCCTGTTTGTAAAAATAGTTGTGGCTTTCTAAGGTAGGAGTTATTAGCCACGGCAGGCAGTTAAAGGAGAACCCCATCTCCTGTTGAAATATTATATTATATAAACCATATTTTTTTCAAAGAGGCAGGATTATAATATTTGTATTTTTGTTAAGTATTGAATTAAGTAATAGAGTTTTTTTATAATAGTAGTTCCGAAAATTAACACAGGATATATATTTGTTTATATGTCATGATTAATATGCTTTGAGAAAGGAGGTTGATTTCATTGACTAAAGTCCGAGTGAAGCCTGAGGAGTCGTTTGATAAAGCAATGCGTCGCTTTAAGAAGAAGTGCAATAAAGACGGCTTAATGCAGAGACTTCGTGAATTACGACATTACGAGAAGCCTTCGGAACGGAGACGGAGGAGATTAATCAAGGCAGTGTCACGTGCTATCATGGAGTCTGAGAATATCCATTAGTAGACAGTCATTTCTATTGAATATGCAGATGCACCTAAAAAACATTTTTAGGTGCATCTTTTATTATAAAAACCTATTATGAGTGAACTTGTAAATTTTTCTTTTCTATATCGTATGAGTTTCTCAAATTTCTGGTGCGGATGATAAGTCGGAGATTACGAAATCCTGAACAGGTGGGTTGGTACCATCACCTCCTCCGCAAGATAAGCCGACAACACATGTTGAGAGGTTTGATGGAATGTTAAGATATGTTATTTGTATTTTACCATCGTAGAAGAGTTCTAATTGTACATTGGCTTTGAGCGGATTCCCATTTTCATCGGTTGGCTGATTTTTTGAGAATGGAACATCAATCCATGTGATAACGAGTTTTGATGGTAGGATGTTATAAAAAACTTTACCTTCTTCACTTGCATTCATTGGTAATAATGAAATTTGTGGGAATGCAAAATGTTTTCCAACTGTGGTAGGTTCAAGCCCATCACTGCCAAAGGAAACATAACCTTTGCTGGAAACACGCAAGTCTGTGTAATTCGTCCCATAAAAAGGTATTGCAGATATATTTGAAGTACAAATCCCAGGATCACGAACTGTAAAATATATCTGAACCCCTGATTCAGGTGGTTGTTGAGGGAATTGTGTAATGTTCTTTTTTATTCCTAACTGGTAGTAATTAAGTCCACTGTCGGGTATAAACACTAATGTTGTATTGGACAAGTCAAATGGTCGGTTGTAAACTCCACCAAAGACCTCTGTATAGTAGTTTGGTACGGTGGTTACAGTGACAACTTTTTCCATACCACCACCAGAGACTTTTATATAACCTGTTGCATACCATGGAATTGCTTTGGCGAGGCTATCTTTGCGGTCAAGATGAACTGCAATGTCTATCCCGTTAGGGTCTTCTCTTTTCACTTTGCCATCAGTCGGATTTACTGTAATCCATTTCTGCTGAGGTTCTACCTTAAAAGATAGGACAGAATTTTCTTTTCCTGAATTCCAGACCTTGAAGGTTTTATCCGTTTCTACAATACCCGTAAATGAATCCCCTGCAAAGTGAAGTGTAATCGGTGCTACCTGAAGTTCTGCTTTTGGCTTGCAAGAGGAGAACGATATAATAAAGATTAAAATTACTATCAGTAGTAAATAACGGGGGACGAGAATTAAAAAATGTTTCATTACGGGTTCCTTTTATAAGTTTGTCACAGTTCACTTATATTACATTCTGTTTCTTATTATATTACATTTTAACTGTATTTAGTTTCATTTTTTTCTGGAATACTATATATCCATCTAATTTTGTGTAAAGAGGGTATAGTTGGATTTCTTGTTATCCCACAAAAAAAGGTGTGTACTCAATTTTTTATCGTCTGCTCTGATTAGCACATTTTCAGTTTGTTCCTCTTTACAAAATTCAACCCATGTGTTATTTTGTGGGTTAAAAAATTGATTAAAGAATACCTGTGTCTCTCTGTTATTAGGAATCACAAATTCAGAAGGATAAATCAGCCAATATTCTACATAAGTAGGGACAATTCCTACGATGAGGGAATTTTGGGAGAACCTATGGGCAGTTAATTCTACATCGGGAACAGAATCAGGACGGAGTACACAATATGGGAAGATTTTAACCTTCTGAACGTGGGAAGTAGATGTAATTTTGTTTTTTAGTAAAGTGGCATATATGTTCAATTTATGCCAACGATATTCAATGGACTCTGGGAAAAGAATAAACTCATCAATGTGCTTCTCTTCAACCTGTTTGAGAATATCCTGTGCGATACACTGTTCCTGAGATGAACTATATGCATATAAACCATTGAGGAATATCTGACAACCCATCATGATAATACAAAGGAGCGTTGTTGCTTTGACAATGCTCGTTTTCCAGCGGGGATGTTTCTGAATTATTCCACATACCCATGACACCGATATACAAAAGAGCATCAGTGGAAATAAAGCGGATGGGTTGTGCAATGGTTGAGAGAGGTTAACGCCATTTTTATGAGAAAACATGCACAGAAAAACAATACCTCCTAACAATAATGCCAGATATTTTTGTTTTGCTTTTCCTGCAACAAATACAAGGACAAATATGCTTAATGCACCATAAAAAATGGGTAAAATACTGTTCCAATGATATTTTTTTATAGTTATAGGTAGCCAACCAATAGGATACACAAGTAATGAAAATTGGGGGATAAAATCTAAAGAAAAGAGATAACTGGATTGATTTATTCTTAAGAAATATAATGCGGGTAACATTAGGAGAAGAGACATTCCAATATATTGTTTTAGGTCAAGTCCTTGAATATCTTTGTTCAATAAAAACCCAAATCCAATAATAATAATAAAAGGAGCGGATAATGGAGCCACAAACAAAGCAATTAGTGATAAGAGCCAGATAAATATAAATCGGGAGTTCTGGGTATAAACAGAATATGCAAAAAGTAGTAATAAAATAGCGTTTATTAATATTGAGGCTAATGTCTCATAACCATTTAATTGTACAACCTGCTGTTGTGTGAGGGGATGTGCCATAAACAATACTGCTGAAAGAGACCCCAACCACCATGGTCCGCCAGTGAAAAAACGGGTTGTAAAAAAGAGTATGACCATAAGAACATAGAGTAACAAAAAATTTACTAAGCGAAACACGATAGAACTAAACGTAAAAATCATAGATAATACAAACGAGTCCGAACCATATATCGGCTGATTAACAAATGTATTGTGGAACCAGAGATAATCCGAACCAGAACGAGGCAAGAAGATAACCCACAAAAACACCGCCGATACATAGAGAAAATCAAGAAACAGGAAAATTCGAACCTGCTTCCAGTCTTCATCTGTCTTTACAATATTTTTAAATATTTTCTTCATGTATATATGTTTGTAATTATTTATTTTCCCCGAACGAAACGTAAATGGTTGTTTTTAGTTCCGTTCTTGATGAATGAAAATAACCATTGTTAGTTTTCGTGAAGTTTTTGCCAAATTCCTCTAATTCTCCTTTTGTAATTTTTTTGTGGTTCTCAAAGAGGATATTTGCTTTTTCTGTTTTGTTATTAAAGGAATGCCAGTCTGTCATTTCAAGCATTTTATTTGTTTTATTCATGTTTTTGCTTCTTTTTCTTCCATATCTATTTAATTTAATTGTTACTTATATTTGCACAGAGTTTTTTGTGTTAAATTATACAAATTCTGTGTTTATGATTATAACGAATAATTTACTAAATGTTCAGATATTTCTTTTCGTGCTCCCTCATTGAACCATTAAAGTTTTTTGTCCCCATTTATGTAAATATCTTTTAAGATTATCTTATCGCTATTTTCAGTAATTATGTATTGCTCTTTTTCAGTCTGATCAAATAGATGAATATTTGAAATAATAGGTGCTTGGACATCTGTAATAAAAAGAGCAGGTCGGTTATCTTTTTCTTCCGTGTGTATGGTGATATTATCCATAAACATATTTTTTACATGTCTTATGAAAAAACCATATGCAGGTAACGTCCCGAACATTCTATATTCTGGATAAGCATCTTCTTTTTCTTCGGGAATGCCTATTTGGTTTTCTACACCTCCTTTGAATGTTAGATTTATATCTCGCAAAGTGAGTTCCTCAATATAATGATTTGGTAATCCTGAGATGGGACAGCCAATATAATCAGCATCTGTAGCAATAATATTAGAAATAACTATCTTTTTCATTGTCCCCACAGAGGTAACAGGCTTGTCGGGACAGCAAGGTCGTGCACGGTTTCCTAAACGAATGAAAATGGGATTCCTTACATTCTTCATTGAAATATTGTTAACAACAATATTCTCTGTTATTCCTCCATCTACGGTTTGAATTGTTACACCAGATATGCGGGTATCATAAATAGTGCAATTGCTAATTGAAATATTCTGAAACCCGCCATTTGATTCCGTCCCCATTTTCAAGGCATTGCATAAGGAACTTAAAATGCAATTCGTAACAGTTATGTTTTTACATGGTTTGGGTGATGTGCTTTTGAGGACGATAGAATCGTCTCCAGAAATAATATGGCAGTCGCTAACGATGACATCTTCGCAGGAATCAATGTCAATGCCATCATTATTGTGATTGCAACGGCTGTTAATTTTTATATTCGAACAGTGGACGTTACCACATGCAAGCAAATGAATAGTCCACATTGCACCATTTTCAAAAGTTATTCCTTCTAAATTTACGTCTTTGCACTCAATCAATCGTACGAGGTAAGGTCGAAATTTGTATTTTCTGTTTTCATCCTCCTTAAACTGTTCTCCTTGTCCATAGATTTTTCCATAACCGACAATCCCAATATTTGTCTGTTTTTCTGAAAAAATGAGTGCCCGTTGCGAATAATTGTCTGTATAAGAACGATATGTGGGTATTATTTCAGGAAAATCTTCGATATTGGTGCTACTTATTAATAAACTCCCTGGGCTGAGATAGAGAAACACATTGTTTTTCAAAACAATCGTTCCTGTTAAAAATCTTCCTGTCGGAATAATTACAATTCCCCCTCCTTGTTCCGAAACTGTGTCAATGGCTTCTTGAATAAAGTGTGTGTTCAAAGTCTTTCCATCTGGGATGGCTCCAAATGTGAGTATTGAGGTGCCAAATGACTCCATTATTGGAAAGAGTTTGTCTTTCTTTTCTGTCTGTGCATACGTTGTGAATGAAGTAACTATTAAAATACATAAAGTGACAATCAAGTACTGTTTCATAGGCGAAACCTTTATTCATTTAGTATATTTACCATTCCTGCTCTTCTTTTATATATTGGATTAACGAAACCACCTATTTTTTCTATTTCCTTTATTAGTTGCGTTGCGAGGTTAGTATCTTTATCTATATATATAGCACGAATAAGGGGCTGATAATGCTTTTTATGAATACCTGTTGGGTCTCTTTCAAAGCATTGTTGCATTGTATTTATGGCTTCTTGTTCACGATTTTGTTCCATCTGGCTAATAGTAAGGGAATGATATCCCCAAGGTGTCTGTGGTTGAAGATATATTGCACATCTGGCGAACCATTCCGCAAGTTCAGGTTCATTTCTATCGAGGGCAGACCATGCTATATAATTCCAAATCATAGGGGTTGGTGGGTGATAAAAATCGATGTAGTTTCGCAATGTATGATGAGCCTTTTCTAAAATATTGTCAGGGGCATTTACTTTCTTCAGAACCTCAATAAATGGTCTATAATCCACATATTCGGGAATCTCTTCCATTTCAGTAAAAGAATCTGGTCTCTTACTCAAATGATATAACCAAAGGCCATTCATCCCCGGTAGAAATGTTTTTTCAAATGTTAACCCTGCTTTATGGAAGTATGTTTCTATAACATTATCGTCAGGAAAATGGAAAACATACCTTTCTATAACCAGCCATACACGTTGTTTTTGTTTGTCTATGAGAAGTCTTTTGACACAATTCATGGTGTCGGAACAACTATAGACAGGAATTATATTTTCAGTAGAGATTCCTGAATAGTATGCAAGCATTTCATTTGTTATTGGGGTAGCAATATAAAAGATTCCCCAGGTAAGTATTGGCTCATCAGGTTTGCGTTGTTGAGAAATAATCTTTCCTGCAGTCTTAAAATCCGTTGTTTTTTGGGACAGTAATGAAACGAATGTTTGATAGGAAAAGGCAATTATAATCCATACCAACAATATTCGCCTAATTTTAGAATGTTCTATATTCATGAGGGTATATGCAATAAGAGGATACATGGCAAATGAACTATATAGGGTATATCTTGTTTGCATGCATGGCCAGATAAAAAAAGAAAGGAAGGTCAGGATAAGAACAGGTGCTATAACGACAGTCAGGAGGAAAGATATAATTGGTTGTGATGTAATTAACCAAAGAGGGAACAAATAAGGAGATAATGCGTGTCCTTTTTTATCACTTACATTTTTCCATCGTGAATATAGGTTAAACAGCACATAGGTAATGGAGAAGAGAGAAAAAATAATGAGAAGGGTATCAAACCATAAATGTAGATTTATAATTTCAGTAAGCCAATAAGGAGAAATAACGGAACATGTCTGTCCTTGATGGAAGAAAGGTTCATTTGTAAGAATAGCATCGTCAGCAAGTAAGTCGGTTAACCATTTATAAACAGAGGGAATACCCATAACAAAATCATCTTCCTTTGTGTATATAGGTATCGAGTTAGGTGTAAATAGAAGGAAGATACAGACAATAACTACAACTAAAAAAACAGGAAATAATAAAAACAGACTCTTTTTCCTATTTACAAAGTGCAGGGATAAAAAAAATAGTTCAATAAGAATTAGTAAAACCCCTGTGTAATGAGAAATAAATAGGAATGTGTTGGCAAACACCCACACACATCCTCTTGAATAGGTAAGGTTTTTATAAAGCAGAATTGTTGATACCAATGAACATAGACCAGCAAATTCATAAAATATATACGGTCGTATCATCTGTGAAAATAAAATATGAAATGGAGAAATAGCAAACAAAAAGGTTGCAAAAAGAGCAGTTCGTAGGTCTAAAGAGAATTTGACAAATATAAAGAACAGGATGAGATTGAGTACACCTATAAATACAGACACCCAGCGAAGTATTTCTATATTTGTAAGAGGAATTGAAAATAAATGAAATATAGAATAGTAAATCAGATGAGACAACGGAATTTGGTCGGAATGATATGCGTTAAAGATAGATAGAAACTCATTGAATGATGGTGCGAGATAGAGTTTATAGGTAGTAACAAATTCATCTATCCATAAAGAGAGGGAGCCAATACGATAGCTTCTTAGAACAAATCCTAAAATCAGAATAATCAATAGAAAAAGACTATCAACAACAGAAAAGCGAGGCTGTTTCTGTCTCTTGTGCAGTAATTCCGTCTTGTATAATTCCATTTACCTTTTATTATTTTTCAACAGGGTCGGGTTTAGGAGATTGATTGACTAAGTTTAATATCGTATCGATAAGGATTTCTCCTGTCATTTCTCCCAATCCCGTCCTTGAAATATATTCATACCTTTTGAAACTGTTCCAATCCACTTTGGTAAGGATGTAACCAAAAGCATCATTTGTCAATCCGAACAAAAATGGATGTGGAGTAGGCATTTTGCGTTTTAAGTAAAAACCAATATTGGGTAGGGCTTCACCAGGTATCGTTACAATTTGGGCAGTCCCAACATTAATCAAATTAATTCGTGAAGGTATCGTATTTTTTTCTGTAATAGGATACTTTATTGGCGAATTTTTCAGAACCATACGGAGTAGTGGAGAATCAATTGGAAATTCGACAGGGGTATTGGTGCAATATAATGTGGGGTTTTTCTGAACAGGGGCATCCTTTACAATACGCAATGCTTCGCTGGCTAACAATTCGCCAATACGGACACATTCATCCCATGTCTGAATATCCCCATTCGGTCCACGACAATCTGCTGTGACCATACCGCCCTGAGCACTGTTCATAAACATAGCCATGCCCCCCGTGTCTGCTTCAATCTTATCATATAAGGGACCGCAGAGATCTGGCGACAAAATTTTCTGACTGTCTCCAATAACTTCTGGGTGAATAGCATAATTTACTAATGTTACAATAGGCTTTCCTTCTTTTTTCTTTTCTGCTGAGATAGCCTGCAATACGCTACAACGACGGTCGTATAATTCATCTGCATAATAATTATAAGCGATTTTTCCTTTTGCCTCACCCATAGCAATTTTTAGGTAGGCAGGCTTCATATTCTTATACGCCTCGTTAATTGCTTCACCTGCTTGTTGACATACCCAGTCGAGGTATTTTAAATCTGCGGAACAATTCCCTTTCTCATCAACAAATCCATAGGTTTCTGGTGCACTATGTGTATGTGTGACACCTACAATGATATTTTCAGGTGGAATTTGAGGAGCCAGTGCACGGATTTTATCTGCCAATACAGATGACCAACCTAAAAAGTCAAGGCTCACTATGGCTACCGCAACATCTCCTTTTTTCATAACCATTGCACGAGCAAACAAATCACCAATTTTTTTCTCTACAGGTTCTGGTGTCCCTACCCCGCCTGATACGGGCAACAATGGGTCTGGAGTAACAATTCGTTTAGCAGAGCCAACATACAACATATCTTTGTCCTTATCTTTGTCCACTGCAGAGACTGAAAAACATAGAAGGAGAGTAAAAATAGTTGTGATTAGTAGTATTGAAACATAGAGATTCTTCATATTTAGTGTCCTTATCTTTAAAAATTAATTATGGAGGATGATAATCCATATTATAACGCGATTTATCTGAAGAAAGAAACAAGCAAAAAAACAAAATGTAACCCGTTTATTGCCCAATATACTAATATAGAAATATATTATGGAAACACATTACTTGCTATATAAATTTATGTATGTGTGCTTACATTATTTTAAGATAACGTTAATATTGTGTTGGTCTATCTACCTAATAAATTGTGTCTATACTGTTAATGGATTGTATTTTGTTTGTCCTATA